>NZ_JACHIG010000005.1:300000-521506 GCF_014203095.1 Prosthecobacter vanneervenii
CGGAGATGATCTCCTGCGGTGGGACCCCCAGCAGGGCACCAATGGTGGCGTGGAAGTCGAGAACGGTCACAGGATTTTCGATCACGTGCGTGCCGGTTTCGTCCGTCTTGCCGTATGCTTGGCCGCCTTTCACTCCCCCGCCGGCGATGAAGGATGAAAATGCGATGGGATGGTGACCACGTCCGGTGCCCTCGATCTTGGGGCCACGACCAAATTCCGTGGTAAGCACCACCAATGTGCTCTCAAGCAAACCCCGTGACTCCAGATCTTCCAGCAGGACGCTCACTCCACTATCTACACGACCGGCAAGGTATTCGACCTGCACAAAATTGTCCGTATGAGTGTCCCACCCGCCGAGTTCGATCTCGACAAACTTGGTGCCACGCTCAACGAGCCTTCGTGCCAGCAAAAGCCCCCGCCCAAAATCATCGCCTCCATAGTCTTCCAACTGACGGCTCTTTTCCTGAGTGATGTCAAAAGCCTCCAGATCCTTGCTTGTCATGAGCTTGATGGCATCGGCATAGACATCTGCATGGGCTTTGACATCAGCCATGGGGTAGCGGGAGAAGAAGTCCTGGTTCAGTTTTTCGGCGAGGCCGCTGCGCTTGCGCAAGCTGGACATGGAGTCGCCATTTTGGAGGGCGGTGTGCTCAAGGCCTTTGCTGGCGTCCAGCACCGGCACAGGGGCATATCGTGCGTCCATAAATCCGCTGCCAGGATGACCTGCCAGCCCGGCGAGACGGATGTAAGAAGGCAGTGTGGAGCTTCCCTGGACAACCTGCCTGGCCACCCAGGAACCAAGGGCAGGATGGCGCACTGAAGCGGACAGCTCATAGCCCGTCAGCACCTTGTAGAGCCCTGGCTCATGAGCCCCCTGGGTGTGATGCATTGAACGCACAACGGCCAGCTTTTTACTGTGTTCCGCCAGCTTTGGTAAATAACCGGAAAGTGTCAGTCCATCAGCCTTGGTCTTGATTGTTTTGACCGGGCCCTGGTGTCCCGCAGGGGCGTCAGGTTTGGTGTCAAACGTATCAATGTGGCTCATGCCACCGCGCATGTAGAGATAGATGACATGGCTGGCGAACTTTGGCGCGCTGGTTTCCAGGGCGCGTGCCAGTCCCGTAGGCGGTATCAGGCTGACTCCCAGGCAGGTGCGCGCCATGTTGGTGATGAATTCACGGCGTGAGATGTCATCAAGACGGTTTAATGAGCTCTTCATAAAAGCGGCAGGTTATTTTTGGAAAACGAATTCAGCGGTGGAAAGCAGCATGCGCGCGAGTGCCTTTGCACTGCGTGTCTCGCCGAGGATTTTTTTACACTCGTCGAGTTCTGCCTGGGTTGGCTCGCGGGTCAGCACTGCCAGGAAGGAACCGCGGGCGGCATCGTGAATATTATTGAGTCCCCGCAGACTGTTCGAGAGAGGACTACCGGAACGCGCGACGTAATCAAAAAAATCACTGTTTAGCATGAGCAGAGCCTGGGGAACGGTGGAGGCGCTCCATCCATCGCCTATAAATTCGCGGCTGCCCTGGCCAAACATTCGCAGGAAATGGCCGTCGGGAGTTGGCTGGGGCAGTTCGGATGCGCGTTCCAATCCTCCTCCTGAAAACTCCCTGGCCATTTCCTTGCGCAGGCGTGAGCGCCGCTCCTCGGCACGCATTTCGCGTTCCTCCAAACTAGCAATTTTGCGCGCCACGGCAGTCACATCGCCGACATTTTTTGCAGCGACGGCGGCTTCAAGTGCGGCAACACCAGGGGCTTCGAAATCAAGGCTGGCATCGAGATTTTTAACAGCCAGAGCCATCATGGAGTCCCAGATCTGCTCCGCAGTCAGGCGGCGCACCACAGGTCCAGGAAATCGATATGCAACGGTGGCGTCCTGTGGCGGAAGCCCCGCTTCACGCTGGTACGCCTTGGTAAGGCAGAAGATGCGCAGGAGCTGTCGCACATCGTATTTGGTCTCGCGTACCACATTCACAAGGTATTGGGCCAGATCGGGATTGGCACAGTCGGATATTTCACGCACTTGATCGACTCTGCCTGCGAAAGGTGCTCCAAACAGCCTGGCCCACAGCCTGTTGGCCAGTGTCAGACTGAAGCGCGTGTTGTCTGGGGAAGTAACCCAGGCGGCCAGTGTGTCCGCAGGCCGCGTGCCGGCGGCAGGTGTTGTCCCGTAAAGAGTGGCTGCAGGAATAAGCTCTCCCGGTTTGCCGTCAGGGTACTGGTAGTCATCCGGCAGTCTGGCATGACCACCCTCTCCATTGACTACGCCTGAGCCACCGGCCGCTCTCTGAAGTGAGAGCAGCGCATCTCTGATGCGTGCGTATTTTTGCGTACGCTCATAGTCATCTGATCTCTTGGCATCAGCCAGATGCGAATAGTGCTCGACAGCTTCTTTGATTGCTTTTTTATCGACATCTCCCACGGCATCCTCCTCCGTGGCCGTGTGTATGCCGGATGTCCAAGCGAGGAACTGATGGTATTCTTTGCGCGTCCAGCGATTGTAGGGATGGTCGTGGCACTGCGCGCAGGAGATCTGAGCGCCAAGGAAGAGTGAAGCAGTGCTCTCAATATTGGCGGCGCGGTTTTCGCCGTCGCGCAGGTAATAGCCTGCTGCAGGTGCGCGCCAGCCATAACCCTGTGGACTGAGGAGCTCACGCGCCCACTGGTCATAGGGCTTGTTGTCTCGCACGCTCTGTTTGATCCAGGCGAGATAAAAGTCTCCCTGCACGCCTTCGGCCAGCTTGTCTTTGGCCCGGAGCAGATCGCACCAATAGTTGAACATGTGGCTGACATGACCGTTGGAGGCCAGCAGCTCGTTGATAAGAAGGCCGCGCTTGGCTTGGTTCTTGGAGTTGATAAAACGGCCTATTTCCTCACTGGTGGGAATCCGTCCGATGAGATCGAGATAAACACGACGCAGCCAGGTGAATTCGCCGGCCATCGGACGAGCCTCTTCCGCATGCTTGGCGAGATCCAGCTCAATGAGCTGATCAATGCGGGCAGCCACCTGCTGCAGTCGTGTCAAATCGACGGCTTCGTTGACTGTTGTTATAGAAACTTCTTTTGCACGCATTGAGGTCCATGAACCGAAGTTCGCACCTTCATCGACCCAGCGACGAAAAAGCCTGATTTCATCGCTGGTCAGCGGTTTGCCTTCGTTGGGCGGAGGCATGAGATCCTCATCGTCAGAACTGCGCGAGATGGACTTGATCAATGTACTCTTGGAGGACTTGTGAGGCAGCACAAGGTTGTCGGTCTGGCTTTTTTCGCGGATGGCTTCGAGGTCATCCAGACGGATGCCCCCTTTGGGCTTTGGCAGCTTGCTGCTATGACATTCGAAGCAGGAGCGTTCCAGAATCGGAAGTATCTGCCGCTCAAAATCGATCTTTGATGAAATAGCCATCTCCTCTGGCCCGCCCTCAGCGGCTGGCTTTGATGCCAGATTCATCGCAGGCACGACCCCGGTTTCCATAGATATGGGTTTGGGAGGCACAGGAGCTGCGTCCATTTTGGGCGAGGGTATGGCCACGAGGGAAGCAGGAGCAGGAGCTTGATCTCGTGCGGAGGAAGAAGCAGCCATAGGCTCAGGGCTCTTCTCCATTACGACCGGCGTCTCGGCCATGACGGGAGGGGCAGTAATGGTGGGAGCCGGCTTGGGGGGGGCTGCAGGATGATCCAGAGGGGTGGCGATGATACGGCCATTCAATATCACACGCCTGCCGGTGCGAACGGCTACTGTAGGAGCAAGATCTAATGACAGAAAGATCTGCGGCCACGCCAGCATTCCGGCCATTAAACCGACGAACACTGCAGCCGCAGCCGCGCCCCAGTGTGGCATACGGATGAACCAACGGTGTCTGCGGCGACCTGTCGTAGCCGCCTCGATTTCACGGATTAGATCATTCGCTGGAGCTAGCTTGATGCTGGCAAGCACGGCATCCTCAAGTGCGGCGGAGGCATCACTATTATCCATCACCACACGCAGCAATGCGTCCATGCGTAGCTGCTGCTCCAGCTCTTTGAGCGTATCAGGGTCACTGGCAAGAAGCCTCCATTCTTCATTAGAAAGCACTCCTTCCAGGGCCTTTTCGATGGAAAGGTCGCTGTTCATGCTGGTTTTTGCTCCATCTGGGATTCAATGCATTTGCGAAGCTGTTGACGCACACGCATCAGCAGGGTCCGTACCGCGAGCGTGCTGCGCCCGGTGCGCCGGGCAATCTCCTCGCTGCTAAGTCCCGCCTCGTAACGGAGATCAAGGACGGTTCGCTGATGATAGCGCAGCTTTTCAATGCATGTGGCCAGATGGTCTGACTCGTCGCTCACGGGTTTGTCAGAATCCTCGAGCGCCATTTCCCAGCGGACCTGCTCAGAATACCGCTCGTGTTTGGCGCAGTCCCGTGCGTAGGCTTTCATGCGGTCACGCAATATGTTGTGAGCGATGCTGCGCAGCCAAGGCTGCAAGGAGCCTTCCTTGAAGTCTTTCATGTTTTGATACGCAAAGACAAAGGCGTCATGCGCCACTTCATCGATTAAATCGGGGATGGGAGCGCGTAACGAAATAAAGGCACGCAGCGACTGTAAATGCCGCTGCATCAAATGACGGAATGCGCTTTCGTCCCCCGTTTCGGCTTGCCTAGCGAGGGTGATGTCGTTTGGAATTGGGGAAGGCGTCATCTTGACCATTCATTGTGTATATGGCCGCTTGTCGTGGAAGTGTGGCAACAAAAATTGACTGATCAGACCTTAATTCTCATGAGCTGGGCATGGCTCACCGGGAAAAATCGCGCCATTGACATCCTGCGGTTGCCATATGGTCGCTATGTTGTCATCAGTGATTAAATGCTGGCAAAGCTCGCCGAGGAGTGGCCAGAAGACTCGAAGACCAACGCGATGCACTCGACAGAAATTTCGACCGCTGCCCTGATCCGGCTTGGGTAAAAGCACTATCAACTTCCAAACTCACCCATGAAAAAAATTTTGCTCATCCTCGCCGCGTTGTTTTTCGCGACAGCATTGTATGCAGAAGACCTCGTCATCGCGGAGCACAAGGTCAGCGACTACCAGATCATCGTGCCGGACCCGACTGGCGATGTATTGGTGGACGGATGGCTGAGGTTGTCGGCGCGGCTGACGCAGGCGGCCTTCGCGAAGAATGGCTTTGAGATCGCGATCACGACCGAAGGCGCAAAGGCGAAGGACAAGCCCGGGCTGTATCTCGGCGCGACGCAGTTCGCGAAGGCGCATGGCGTGGCACTGGAGTCGCTTAAGGACTGGACGTATTTCCAAAAGGTGATCGGGCGTGATGTGATCATCGCGGGTCGCGACAAGCGTGACTCCGCCAGGAAGAGCGATGGCGGTGAAATGCCGTTGGCCTTGCTCGGCACGGTGAAGGGCGTGTGCGACTTTCTGCGTGAGCGCATGGGCGTGAGGTTCCTTTTCATCAACTCCGAGCCAAACATGTATCCCAGCGACAACGTGAAAGCGCAGCACGCGAAGGACGCAGAACCGCTGGCGATCGACCTGCGCAGCATCGCCGTCCTGCCAATGACGAAGATCACGCTGCCTGCTGATCTGAATCGCAAGAAGGTGCCGCTGATGCTGGCGAACTTCGACAACTCGCACGAGACGCTCTTCAACATCGCGAACAATTTTTTTCCGTGTCTCGGTTCGCTCCAGGGAGGCGAGGTATCGTGGTATCACGTCATGCCGATGGAGAAGTATGCGAATTCGAACCCGGAATTTTTCGCTTTGTTAAGCGAAGGGAAGCGTGCGTGCGAGCTGAGGTTCGAATCCGATTACCTCGTGCCGCATTGCCCTACGAATCGTGGCGTGCAGGACCTTATGTTCGCGGAGGTGGAAAAGCGCATCGCAGAGGGGCACAAGCTCATTCACCTGAAATCCATGGATGGCTTCCGGCTCGATCAGTGCAACTGCGATGACTGCGTTAAGCTCTTTGGTTCAAAGGTCACATCGTTCGATGGTGTCCGCGCACGCGGCACCAGTGGCAAGCTCTGGCAAGCCTACTTCCGCATCGCGGAGCGCGCTCGTGCGAAGCATCCAGACGTGCGCTTTGTGGTGCTGAACTACCAAGACACGCCCATCTCTGCGGACATCATCAAGCGATTCCCGGACAATGTGATCCCGGATATCCAGTTCGCCTCGCAGCATGACTTCGACAAGCTCGCGGGCGTGGAGTTTCCCGCTGGCATCAGCGGCTTTGAAGAGACCTTTACGGGCTTCGGACAAGCCGGACCATACATCGCCGAACGCACGCCGGAGCATATGGCGGAAGTCGTTCGAACCATTGAGCGCAACAAGGTGAAGTGGTCGCATCGCGATGGTCTGCTGGGTTATGTCAAAGGTCTGCAAGCCCCGGCTTACTACGTCTATGGTCGCTTGATGGATGATCCTGCGGCGGATTGGCGCGCGCTGCAGGACGAATTTTGCGAAGCAGCCTTCGGCGACGCAGCGAAAACGATGAACGACTTCTTCAATCTGCTGCACACGAACATGGCGATCTACTCCGACTTCTTCGGTGTCTTCATGTCCGCGTGGGATCGCAAGTATTCGCGCTCGCTGTATCACGACAGCAAGTGGCACGTGATGAACCTCTACACGCCGGAGTTCTGCACCGATGCGGATCGCCTGCTCACTCGCGCGGAATCCATCACAAAGGACGCAGATGTGCTCGCGCGGCTGCATTTGATCCGCATTGAATTCAACTACGCGAGGCAGCTTTCGCGCATCTTCTATCTTCAGAATGCGTGGACCATGAATCCCTCGCAAGTGAACCTGGATCCGCTCATGGACGCGATTGATGAATGGCACGCGGGCTTGGAAAAGATGGCCGGCGGGCGTGGTCGCTCGTCCTTCAAGCCACTCTCCGATTGGCCTCAAATGACACCGTTCTGCGGCCACTTCTACACACACGCGGTGCTGGAGAACGAAGGCTACCAGCAGCAGTGGAACAAGTCCTGTATCAACTGGGACACGAAGGCGATCCGCGCCGGTGTCTTGTCCGACAAGCACGAACTCAAGGTCGCCAGCGTGGACAATGAGCCAGCGATTGATTCAAAAGCCTGGGACACCGTGCCCGAGTCCTTCTTCCGCGTGCATGAGTCCATGCCTTTCGCTAACATCTCCACACGCATGAAGTTGTTTCGTGATCAAACGCATCTTTATGTGCGCATTGAGAGCTTGCATCCGCACGCGCACCCGGAGGATCTTTACCAGCGAGAGCCGGACAAAGACACCTTCGACCAAGAGTATGTCGAACTCGCCATCGCTCCGCCGAGTGCCGGAGGCAAGCTGTATCGCATCGCCGCGAACCCCGTCGAAGGCTCGCGCTACGACGCCGTTTTCACCCCGGGTAAACGCGACCTCGTCGAAGACAAAGCCTGGAACGGCACCTGGCAGGTCCGCTTCAGCGTCACCGGCAAAAAGGGACCCTACACGCTCCCCGACCGCAATTGGACCGCATGGTTCAAGATTCCCTTCACCGACCTCGGCGGTGCACCCAAGCCCGGCGAAAATTGGGGCTTCAACGCTAGTCGCGGTCGCAATGGGCAGAGCATTCTCTGGCTTGACGCACCATATGGCGCGGCAATCAAGGCTCTGGGGAAGTTGCTCTTTTGATGTCCATCATTCCCAATGGTTGATGAATCCAACATCAATATCCCTTGCCATGAAACCCACCTTTTTCATCTTCCAACTCCTCACGTCGCTCGCTTCTTTGCACGCCGCCGATGCCCCTGACGGCGCGGATGGCTGGAAAGCACAGCTCATTTTCAAAGACTACTGCGTCGAGTGTCACAACGAAAAGAAGCATAAGGACAAGCTGCTGCTGGATGATATTTCGTTCGCGCTCGACTCGGTGGAGACGGCGGATCGGTGGCAGAAGATTTCGAATCAAATCAACTTGGGCGAGTTGGAAGCGGAAATAGAGACCTGCTCATCAATCAGCTCATCAGCGTCTCAATGGAACGCAAGCTGCTGAACCAACTTTATGTCTTTGATTTCGTTCCCGGCGATCAACATATTGTCGCAGAACGGCTGGCAGAAATGGACAAAAGCATCGCCGGCATCAACTCCGCGATCCGAAGCGCCAAGGAGATCTTGCCCACATTGACTGAGTCCGAAGTGCTACTATATACCCCGGCGTGTGCAGGTCGAGGGCGAACTCAAGGCCATCGAGTAGCTGGTGAGGCTGCGGCAATTTCACCCAGGTTCTCTCCTTGCCACAAAGGCGTTTTATTTGTGAAGACAGCGCCCAGCCTCAATCTCGCCGTCAGCACTTTCTTTGTTTCCCTTACAACAAACGCGGCCCCGCCACCCGCCACACATCCAGCGTAAAGCCCTGGCCGTTGTCGAAGGGCTTCACATCGCCAGTCACCTGCACCACAGGATGCCGCACGGTAGCCAGGCCATGAGCGCGGTAGGCGGCAGCAAAGATTTCGCATTCGACGATGCCGGTGCGGTCACAGATGGAGATGAACTTCATCGGCTGGCCGTCCTGCTGCAGGTGGGAGCGGCTGACGATGATGAGGCCGCAGATAGTCACGCGCTGGTACTTGTAGTGGTGTAGTTCGGAGATGGGGCAGTAGGTGCGCCAGTCCACATTCGGGAAGCGGTCCAGGGGATGCCCCGTGACGGTGTAGCCCAGCAGCTCCGCTTCATCGTCCAGGCGTTGTTGCAGGCCCGGCTCTGCGCGGAAGGTGGCGCGCAGCTTGTGCTCTTCTCCTTGGCTGAAGAGCCAGCCTTCGCCCGCCTTGCGGTCATGCGTGCTGTGCAGGCAATGCCAGAAGTGCGCTGTGCGTGAGGGTCCAAAGCCGTCAAACGCTCCGCAGCGGATGAGGTTCAGCGCCTCCTGCCCTTCTGGCTGCACACGCTCGCAGAAGTCCCGCACACTCGCAAAAGGCTGCAGCGCCAGCTCCATGCGCCAGCGGAACAGCATTCCCTCGCTCAAGTCCTTGATGCAGCGCAGAGGGACACGAATGGCCTTGCCCCGCGATGCGGTGGGCGTCCCGTGCGGAGTGTCCGATGCTTCCACACGGAAGCCATCGCCGGCGATGTTGACGCAAGGCAGCAGAAACCCGATGCCCAGGCGGCGGCATTCCAGGGTATAGACCAACGGGGAGTAGAAGCCCCTGCCGTTGGTGAGCACGGCAGCCAGAAACTCTGCCGGGTGATAGTGCTTCATGTAGGCCCCTTGATAGGCCTCCACGGCGTAGGCGGTGCTGTGAGCACGGCAGAACGCATAGCCCTGGAAACCCGCCACGAGTTCCCACACGGCGGCAATCGCTTTGTCCGTGCGCCCTCGCTCTCGCGCTGCGGCGATGAACTCGGCGCGCACCTCCTGCACCTTGCGGGCGTCCAGCTTCACCAGCGCACGCCGCAGCACATCGGCCCGCCCCGGAGCCAGACCCGCGAACGCTTCGCAGATTTGCAGAATGTGCTCCTCATAGGCCACCACGCCAAAGGTGGAGCGCAGCACAGGGGCCAGGCTCTCGTGCGTGTAGGTCACAGGCTCCAAGCCCTGCGCACGGCGGGCAAACTGCGCTTTCTTCAATCCATTCGCAGCGCCGGGACGAATCACCGACACGATGGCCACGAGGCAGTCGATGTCCCGCACTCCGGCCATGCAGGCGAGGCTCGTCATGGCGGGGCTTTCGATGTGATGCACCCCACGGGCGTTTCCGCTGGCAATCATCTGCCAAACGCCTGAATCACTCCACGGGGCCGCATCGTGCGTGCGGGCGGGGGATTCGGTGCCTCCAATGCCGCCAACCTCCAGCGCCGCGAGATCGACATGCTGAGCCGTTCCCCGCAGCTCCGCCTGTGCGTCCCGCAGCACAGCGAGCCCGCCCTGCGCCAGGATGTCCAGCTTGATGAGTCCCACGGCCTCCACAGCATCCATGTCAAAGTGCGTGGTAGGCCAGCCCTTGGCACTGGTGAAGGTGGGGGAGTGGTCCCGGATGGGATCACGCGAGAGCACTACGCCGCAGGGGTGCATCTTGGCATAGCGGGGGAAGCCATCCAGCCGACCCGCCATGAGCAGCGCCGTGCGCAGCGGCTCCTCCTGCCAAGGCAGGTCTGCGCACTCCTGGGAGAGCGCCACCGCATCGGCCACATGGCTGGCATCTGTCCACGGCAGATGCTCGGTAAGGCGGCGGATTTCGTTTTCCGCCACGCCCAGCACCTTGGCCACATCCGCCACGGCGGCCCGCGCCTGAAAGGTGTTAAACCCGCCCACAATGGCCGCGTGCTCTGGCCCGTGCCGCGAGAGCAACAGGCGCACCACGTCGTCCTTGTGGTCATGGGCGAAGTCGATGTCGATGTCTGGCAGCTTTTGCAGCGCCATGCGGTCCCGGTTGAGAAAGCGTTTGAAGTAAAGCTCGAAGCGGATGGGGCAGACATTCGAGATGCCCAGCGCATAGCACACCAGCGAATCCGCCGCGCTGCCTCGGGTAATCCAGCCGATGCCCTGCGCATGGCATTCTTGCAGCATGTCCCACACGGTCAGAAAGTAGTCCTCGTACCCCACCTCCGCGATGATGGCCAGTTCTTCACGTAGCTGCGCTTCATGCATTGGTGCCTTGCTGCCATAGCGCCGCTGCAGGCCCTCATGCGCCAGCTGGTGCAGCATAGCGGCAGGCGTGCTGCCATCTCGCGGCAAGTAGCGGGGAAAGCGTAGGGTTTTGAAATCAAAGGCAAACTCGCACTGCTCCGCGATGTCTCTCGCCGCCTGCATGGCCGCTGGCGTGAAGCGTTGCCCCCACTCTCCGGGGACATGAAAGGCGAAGTCTCCGCGCCGCTTCTCCGGGTGCCGCTCATTGAGCAGCGTGAGCGTCTTCATACTTTGCAGCACGTTGAAAAAGGACAAGTCCTCCCGGCTCCTGTATCGGATCTCAGGCAGCGCCACGGCCTCGCTATCGGCAGGCACGATAAGCAGCCCCTCCGCGTGCTCGTGCAGCGCGGCAGGTGTGACGGGGGCGGAGAGCAGGCGGCAGAGATTGCGATACCCCTGCACATTCTGCGCATAGGCCAGCATTCTGCGCTTCTGGCAGGTCAGCTCCGCGCCGATGATGGGCTTGATCCCCGCCGCGCTCGCCGCCTGAAAGAACGGCACGGCGGCATAGAGCCCCGGATCAGTGATGGCCACGGCAGGCACGTCATGCGCGGCGGCAGTCTCGATGATGGCCGGGATGGTCAAAGCCGAATCCATGAAGCTGAAACAGCTCCGCACATTCAGCGCAGGAACGGCCCGGCAGTCTGCCGGAGTCCGCACGATGACCTGGTCCGTGCTCGGGCGCTCTCGCAGCACGCGGTTCGTGGTCTGCACGGTCTGGCCTGCCACAGGTTTGGTCTTGGGCAGCAGTTCGCGCCCCGTGTTTCCGTTCATCTTCAGCCACAGGTCATGCCCGCGCATGACGCTATGGCCGCCATGCCGCAGAGCATCCACCACACCCGCCAGCTTGTACCACTGGCAGCGCACCATGTCCGCAGGCTCCAGTAGCAGCACCGAGAGCAGGCTGGCTTCATACACCTTGCTGAATTTCAGCCCCACCAGCCGCACGCTCACGCGCCTTTCCCACGCTCTTTTCAGCAAGCCGGTGATGAGGGGATAAACATCGTTTTCCAGCGCCGTGGGCTCCTCCAGTGTGGTGGAGCGCTGCACCTCGTCCATGTCGTTGTATCGCAGCCGCAGGGTCACGCTACGGATGCTCTTCCGGTCATTCCTTACTCGCCGCATGAGAGAATCCGCCATTGCCCGCAGCCGGGCCAGGATGAAGGCTTCATCGGTGGTGTCGGCATTTAAGGTTTCCTGCTCGCCGTAGCTCTTGGCCTCTGGTGGCTCGCAGATAACGGGGCGGGGATCAAGCCCCAGCGCATAGCCATGCAGGGCGGGGGCTCCTTTGCCCACCAGCAGCGCCAGCTCCTCCACGGGTGTTCTGGCAATGTGCTCAATCTGCCGCAGGCCTGCCGTGTTCAGCGTGGTGGATAGTTGCGGCCCCACCGACGGCAGCCATTTGTTTTCCAGCGGCCACAGAAAGCCCTGCTCGTGCCCCGGTGAAATCTCAATGAAGCAGTGCGGCTTGCGCAGCTTGCTCGCAATCTGCGAGACGAGCTTGTTGCTGCCCACGCCCACGGAAACCGACAGCTTGAGACTTTGAGCTATCGCCCGCTGCATCTTTTCCGCAGCGCTCCCCGCCCGGATATGCCGTGCCCCGTTCAGGTCCAGGTAGCATTCATCTATGGAAGCCTGCTCCACCAGGGGCGTAAAGTCATACGCATAGCTGAACATCAGCCGCGAAAAGCGCTCGTAGAGGTCAAAATTGCACGGCAGCACGATCAGGCCAGGACAGAGTTTCTTAGCCTTAGCGGTGGGCATCGGGGTATAGACGCCCATGCGCCGCGCCTCATAGCTGGCAGAGGCAATGATACCGCGCCGCTCTCCGCCCACGGCCACCGGACGCCCGCGCAGATGCTTGTCCGCTGCCTGCTCGGCAGAAGCAAAGAAGGCATCGGCATCAAAGTGCAGAATCACGGCTTCTTCAGGGCTTCAATGCTGGGCAAAAGCTCCATCAACATGAGAGGGCAAAAGTTGCCATAGTTCGCATTTTCAGAAGAGAGTGAAGTTGCGAAGACGGGATTCATTTCGGCAGCCGCAGCAGCCCCACCATCACCCCCTGAATCACCAGCTCGCGGGCCGGGATGAGATCGGGGTACTTGGGATTCGCGGCCCGCAGATACGGCACGCCATCTTTGAGCACGTAGCGCTTCAAGGTGGTTTCCCCGTCGATCAGCGCAGCCACCACATTCCCATGCTTGGGCTCTCTAAACTCCATGATGACAATGTCACCCTCCAGAATGGCAGCATTGCGCATCGAGTCACCCCGCACCTTCAGGGCAAAGGTGCGCGCATTCCCCGGCAGGCTGAAGGTTGAGGGGTCAATGTCCACACAGGTATCAATCCTACCCTCCTGCACCTCGGGGCTCCCGGCGATGATGCTGCCTAGTAGCGGCACTTGCTGGCGTATCCAGGGGTGAGTATCGGCGTGCCAGAGCACGGCCAGGACTTGCAGGTTGGGCAGGAATTTCATGCTGTTCTAAAGAACAGTATTTAAAGCTGTCGCAGTTTCAACCCCTGACTTAAAAAGCTGATCGGGTAGCAAAATCGGCGAGGAGGTATCAGGCCGGTTGCCAGTAGCTTGCTAGGAGCCTAGAGCCATCCTCGCTATACCACTGCCACCCCAGCGGCTCTTGGATCGGCAAAAGGCAACCATTTGATGGCTGTTTTGCGGATGCTGCGGACGGATCAAGGCACCAATTGTCGCCCCAGCCTCATCGGGAAATCACAAGTTTACACGATGCCCAAGAAATCGCGGCCGCAGTCAATAAGCGCATCCTGGCATTACACGCCTACACAGCCTGCGGCCCGGTCTCATTGACATAAACCCACGATCTCATTTCTCCTCGATCCAACACACACCAGGAGGGTCCCACTCATCGAAATAACGTGGATTTTTCTCCCAGCGTTTTCGCCAAGAGGGACTTTGCATATAAAGCTCGATCTGCTTTTGCCTCGATCTTTCTCGCCGGTCCAAAAATTCCGGTGTGAAGGAAACCCTCAAAACCTGGTCGTAGAAGTTTTCGTTCTCCAAGGGTATCCAACTGTCCCACTGGCTGTCGAGCTGGATAAAGCCGCCTGCTGTCATGGGATACACCTTGCCTTTTCCTTCCGGGATGTCGTGATTGCCATGAACGGCAGCCATGATCTTGAAGTTCATCATCGTGATCACACGCTCATGAGGCAAATCAGTCTGTTGCTGGCGTGCTGTAGCAAGCTTGTCCATTTGGTCCAAATTCATGTTCCTAGAGATGGGACGTCAACCCGCTTTATGTCCGCTGAGAGTCTTTGATGGATTGTGCAGACGATGAAAGGGACCGTCCTGCCTTCGTCAAGGGGTAGTAGGCGGCTGCGTGTGAACGGCGAAGTCCTTCCCAATGCTCTGGCGTGTTTTTGCCAGGTAGAACCGACGGGCCTCATCCATGTCCTGCCGCAAGGAATCAAGCTCGGACAATGTCAACAGATCGGAAGGTTCCGAAATGGCAGGCTTCGGACTCGGCGATGCCGTAACCGCGTCTGAAGCGCTATTGGCAACTGCATTTGATGGTTCAATATTTTTCACGAAGTCGTGCGATAGTTTCCAGGTTGATAATCCACCTGTGTTCGGTCGCCAAAGCAAGCATTGCCGGGGGCGAACTGAAGAGTTGCCGTAAATCCGCAGCGCCTTAGCTAGCGCCTCTGCTGCCGTCGCCCGCCCAGCTTTGCGAACGGATCTGAGATCGCAGGCTTAGCGTCTGCTGCGGAGATAGGGTTAGCTCGTCCATTTTGGTCTGCATAGCCCCGGAAAGGCTGAACCGCCATTGCATTGAGTTAGCCGCCGTGAAGATTTGCCCCAAGCCTGGCAAGAACCCATGCAGCCAGCGCTTGGACAAAGATGGAACATGGCGAACAACGGGGGAATCTGTTCCCATAATGTTCCCAGAGAGAGCGTTTGTTACCTTATTTTTTCATAAACCACTCTCTTTGAGAGTGGTGCGCAGGGAGGGGATCGAACCCTCGACCAATTGGTTAAAAGCCAACTGCTCTACCGCTGAGCTACCTGCGCATCCCTGAATAAGGGGGCGGGTATGTATTCATAAGTCAGGGTTGCGCAAGCCAGAATATGCCCCGGAGCGGACTTTCTGCACCAAAACGCCCAGATCGCTTTCAGGTCTTTTCACTTGAAAGGCATGGATGCCGCAGCTTTGCGCCCCTCCGAGATCGCAGCGTACATCATCGCCAATGTGCAGCGCCTGCCCCGGCTGGCAGCCCGCAGCCTCCAGCGCTGTCTCAAACATGCGCGCATGTGGCTTGGCCGCTCCCACCTCGCTGGAGATGACCACCCCATCAAAAAAGCGCAGCAGGTCATGCCCTCCCAGAATGCTGTGCAGACGGCGGTCAAAGTTGGACAGCACCAGCAGCCGGTGATCCCGTGCCAGATCCTCCAGGGCGGGCAGCACATCATCAAACACGTGCCAGGCCTCGGCTTTGGCAAAGTGCCGGTAAAGCCCGTCAAACAGCTCGTCCAGCACGCTTTCCTGCAGCGGCGCCCCATGCACCCGGCCAAAGACATCGCCCACCAGCGTGCGCCACCATCCGCGGTCATCGTCCGCAGACGGCTGCCCCACCGGGTACAGCGGCGGCGGTGTCTGCTTCCACACTGCGCGGAAGGCCTGCATGAGGGTCTCAGGATCAGCCTCGATGCCCAGCTTCTGCGCATGCTGCGCATAGGTCTGGCCCACGGACTCTGCAGGCCGGATCAGCGTGCCTGCCGCATCAAAAAACAAGGTGCTCAGTGCCATGACATCATAAAAAAAGGGAGCGGCTTCGCAGCCGCTCCCCTGGAGAAATCAGATAGAATTACTTGGAAGCCGTGACCGGATTCTTCGGGTTCTTGCCAGCGGTGACTTCCTGCTCAGGCTCGACGGGGATCTGAGGCAGGCGGCAATGCCAGCTGGAGCCGGGAAGAGCATAGCCGGGGCTCAGTTCGTTCAGGCTGCCCACCATGTAGGGCTTGGGCTCAGGAGGAGTGATGATGTCCACAGCACCAAAGAGGCCGCGGCTGACAGCGTCTCCGTAGGAGTACATGGCGCTCTGATAGACCTTCTTGGTGGCCACCATGCCACGCTGCACAGTGCCGGTCACATAGTCAGGCCAGCGGCGCAGGGCGCGGGCACCGAAGGTGGCGCCGTCGTCGATGGTGTCCATGCCGTAGTCGGTGTAGCGGTTGGCTTCGCGATAGACGACGTCATCAGCGCGGAACACCACGTTTTCTCCCATGTTGGTGTAGTCGCGAGCCTGGCGGTCGGCCACTTTGCCGATGCCGTTGCTGACGTCATCCACGCCGTCGGAGACTCCGTTCACAGCCAGATTGGTGCCCTGGCTGACATAGGACAGGCCTTGGTTTGCGTTCGGAGCAGCAATGCAGGGCACGGCAGCCGTAGGACGAGAATTGGTCTTTACGAAGGTGCAGGATGCGAGTGTGGAAAGCAGAACAAGGGGCAGGAGCAATTTCATAGAATAAGGGGCGATTCTGTCGGAAAGTGGGTCAGGTTGTCAAAGCTAAAATCCGCCAATCGGTTTTAAATTCAATCTGAAAGGCAGCATCAGCTTGAAAGACACTTCTCATCAGGTCGTTATCGCGCCATCCCCCTCCCCCACGCGCCCTCATGAAGCTGAATCCCCTCTGCGCCCTCCTTGCCTCGCTCGCCACCTCGGCTCTCATGGCCCAGGCAGCCCCCGACCTCCAGGCCACCGCAGCCAAAATCGACGAACTCGTCAATGCCAAGCTGGCCAAGGAGAAAATCCAGCCCAACAAGCCCGCCAGCGACGAGGTCTTTGTGCGTCGTGTGTATCTGGATGTGGTCGGCCGCATCCCCACCCTGCATGAGACCACCGAGTTTCTCAAAAGCAGCGACACCGACAAGCGCGCCAAGCTCATCGAGAAGCTCCTCGCCAGCGACGGCTATGTGCAGAACTTCTACAACTACTGGGCCGACATCCTCCGCATGAAGAGCCAGATGGTCGGCGGCGGCCAGAGCCTGCCCGCCTTCTACGGCTACTCCCGGTGGCTGAAGGACAGCCTGCGCGAAAACAAGCCCTACGACCAGATGGTGCGCGAAGTGGTGACCGCCGACGGCAAATCCTATGAGAATGGTGCCATCGGCTTTTACATCCGCGACTACAACATGCCGCTGGATAACATGGCGGTGACCACCCAGATCTTTCTCGGCACCAGCATGGTCTGCGCCCAGTGCCACAACCACCCTTTCGACAAGTGGACCCAGATGGACTACTACCAGATGGCCTCCCACACCTACGGGATGACCAGCACCAACGGCCTCACCAACCCGCTGCTGGCCCAGGCCATCTACGGCGGCGGCGCTGCTAAAAACAAGAGCAACCGCTACGGCGGTGCCGTTTCCAAATTCCCCCTGCCCAAGGGCATCGAGCGCAAGGATGTAGGCCGCGCCATGACCGAGATCTTACGCCCGCTGCGTTACAACACCGTCCTCGATCAGACAGATAAAAAGCCGCTTTTCCTCCCGCACGACTACCAATACACCGACGCCAAGCCCAAGCAGAAAGTCTCCCCCGTTATTCCCGCCTCCTTCAGCAAGGACGGCAGCATCGTGAAGGACGGCGTCAAGCCCGTGGACTCCTACGCCGCCTGGATGACCAGCAAGGACAATCCCCGCTTCACCACCGTGATTGCCAACCGCCTGTGGAAAAAGCTCATGGGCCAGGGCATCATCGAGCCTGTCGATGAGATCACCGACAGCACCGTGCCGAGCAATCCCGCACTCATGTCCTTCCTGGAGGACACCATGAAGGCGGCCAACTACGACATGAAGGTGGTCCTGCGCGCCATCCTGAACTCCCAGGCCTACCAGCGCGAGGCCTACACCAAGGACGTCGAACTCGGCGAGATCTACCACTTCCCCGGCCCCCTCCTCCGCCGCATGAGCGCCGAGCAGATCTGGGACAGCATGGTGGCCCTCTATAAACCCAACGCCGACCAGCCCAGCATCGCCACCAAGGTGGAGGCCGAGGTGGCCCTGCGCCGCGTCGAATGGCTGGACCGTGCGCTGGAAAGCATGACACCCCAGCAGCTGCAGGAGTGCACCATCAAAGTGGCCCAGAAGCAGAAGGAACTGGCCGCCGAAGTGCGCGCCGCCCAGGAGAGCATGGAGGCCGCCACCAAGGCCAAGGACGAGGCCGCCATCCGCAAAGCACGGGATCTCATCAAGAACCAGCGCAAGCACATCGACGAAGCGGTGGACGCCGTGGTCTATGACGCCGGGTTCAAGCGCTTTGCCGAACTGGCCCGCGAAGGCAAGCTGGCCGAGTTCACCAAGGACGAAGACTTTGCCAAGGAAGTGGCCGCCGTGCTCAAGCTGAAAAAGGAAGGTGAAGACCTCAGCATGGACGAGGCCCTCGCCATTCTGGCCAAGCAGCGCCGCGCCAAGCTCACCGAACTGGCCAAGGCCCGCTATGCCGCCGATGCCCAGCGCTTTGCCGTCGATGACAAGAGCGAAAAAGCCTCCCTCACCGCCTGGGAAAACTTCCGCGACACCTACATGCTCCGCGCCGCCGACCTGCGCAGTCCTGCGCCCAACGGTCACTTCCTGCGCGAATTCGGCCAGAGCGACCGCGAGCTGGTGGAAAATGCCAATGACGACGCCAGCGTGGGCCAGGCCCTCATGCTGCTCAATGGCAAGGTCTTCGGCAACCTGATGAACCGTTACACCGTCATCGCCCGCGCCATGGACCGGGCCAAAGCCGAAGGCCCCGAGGCAGTTATTGACACTGTCTATCTCAGCCTGCTCAGCCGCAAAGCCACCCCCGAGGAACACGCCCTGCTCAAGCCCATCGCCGACAACGCCGACGCCACCGACCGTGGAGACGTCCTCTGGACCGTGCTGAACACGAGGCAGTTCTTCTTCATTCAGTGAGTTGCCCAGTTGCGCCGCAACTGGTCTGGGAACTCCGGTTGCGGCGCAACCGGACTACTTTACGCGATCACGCCCTTCACCACCTCTCCCGCAATGTCCGTGAGGCGGAAATCCCGCCCGGCGTAACGGTAGGTCAGTTTCAAATGATCCAGCCCCAGCAGGTGCAGGATCGTCGCGTGCAGGTCGTGAATATGCACCTTATCCACAGCCGCGTAGTAGCCGTAGTCGTCCGTGGCACCGTAGGCCGTCCCGGGCTTGCTGCCGCCACCGGCCAGCCACATGGTAAAGCCGTGCGGGTTGTGGTCGCGGCCATCGCTGCCCTGCGCCACCGGCGTGCGGCCAAACTCGCCACCCCATACCACGAGCGTGTCGTCCAGCAGTCCACGGGATTTGAGATCTGCCAGAAGTCCGGCGATGGGCTTGTCCACCTCCGCCGCATTCTTGGTGTGCCCTTTGAGAAGATCGCTGTGCTGGTCCCACTGCACAAAGCTGTCGCTATGCGTCACCTGCACAAAGCGCACGCCGCGCTCGGCGAAGCGCCGCGCCATCAGGCACTGGCGGCCAAAGTTGGCCGTCACCGGGTCATCCAGGCCATACATCTTGCGTGTGGCCTCGGTTTCACCTGAGATGTCCTGCAGCTCCGGCATGGTGGACTGCATGCGGTAGGCGAGCTCAAAGGAATTGATGCGAGCCTCCAGCGCCGCATTGGCCCCGGCCTGCTCCAGGTGCGCGTGGTTCATCTGCGACACCAGATCCAGCTGCGCGCGCTGCATCTCCGGGGAGAGCATTTTGTTGTGAATATGTCGCACCACCGCCTGGTCTGCCGGGATGCTGGCGTTTCCCAGCGGCGTGCCCTGGCAATGGGCGGGCAGGAAGGCGGAGCCCCAGTTGTTCACACCGCCGTGGGCCAGTGTGGGGCAGATGGTGATGAAGGCCGGAAGGTCGGTGTTTTCCGTGCCCAGCCCGTAGCTGACCCACGAGCCCATGCTCGGACGCACAAAGGTGTCGCTGCCTGTGTGCAGCTTTAGCAGCGCGCCTCCGTGCGCGGGATTGGTGCCATGCATGGAGCGGATGACGCAGAGGTCGTCCACATGCTTGGCCACATGCGGGAAGAGATCGCTGACCGGCAGGCCGCTCTGGCCATACTGGCGGAATTTCCACGGCGAGCGCAGCAGATTTCCCGTCTCGGCAAATTTCACGCGCGGCAGCGCAAAGGGCGGCGGCTTGCCGTTGTCACGGTCCAGCAGCGGCTTCGGGTCAAAGGTGTCCACCTGCGAGGGTCCGCCCTTCATCAGGAGAAAGATCACGCGCTTGGCCCGGGCCGGGAAATGCGGCTGCTTGGGGGCCAGCGGATCCACCACGGCGGCCTTGGCAGATTCGAGGCCCAGCACCCCTTGCAGTGCCAGATAGCCAAAGCCCGCGCAGGAACTGCGCAGCATCTCACGGCGGCTGAAGGACGGCAATGGAGACGAGGATTTCATCACTGCTTTAACCTACGCACAAACCACGCCAGCTCTTGCTGGGCAGATGCCCGTGTCTGACGCTGCAACTTTCCCCCATCCGCTGCGTTTCAGCCGCAGCCATGCGTCTCCTCCTTCCAGTCCTCCTCGCCATCGCCCTGCCGCTGCACGCCCAGAAGGCTGGGAAAAACAAGCCCCTCATCAAGCTGACCACCACCGAGGTGGCCACCAGGGAGATCGTCTATAAGACCACGCCGCAGGGCGAGCTGAAGCTGCACGTCTTCTCTCCCAAAGGCGAGGTGCAGGCAGCGGTGCTGCGGCCCTGCGTGGTGTTCTTCTTTGGCGGCGGCTGGAAGAGCGGCTCGTATCTCCAGTTTGTGCCACAGTCCGAATATCTGGCCAGCCGCGGCATCGTGGCCATCAGCGCGGACTACCGCATCCTGAATGTGCACAAGACTTCGCCGGACAAGGCGGTGGAGGACGCCAAGAGCGCCATCCGCTGGGTGCGTGGCCATGCGGCGGAGCTGGGCATCGACCCCACCAAGATCATTGCCGGCGGTGGCTCGGCAGGCGGACACCTCGCGGCCTGCACGGCGCTTGCCTCGGCCTATGATGCGGAGGGCGATGACAAAAACATCTCCGCCAAACCCAACGCCCTGGTGCTTTTCAATCCGGCCATGAACATCGCCACGCTCTTCAAGCAGCGCAGCACCGGCGAAGGCCCCATGACGCTGGAGATGGCGGAGGCCATCACGCCCAACAACTTTGTCAGCAAAGACACGCCGCCCGCCATCCTCTTCTTTGGCACCGCCGACAAGCTCAAGGAAGGCGGCGACGAGTATGTGAAGAAAGCCACCGCTCTGGGCCTGCGCGCCGAGATGTGGACCGCCGCAGACCAGCCCCACGGCTTTTTCAACAAAGAGCCCTGGATCCAGGTGACGGCAAAGAAGATGGACGAGTTCCTCACCTCCCTCGGCTACCTGGGCGGCGAGCCCACGATCAAACTGCCGGAGAACGCCCCCGCGCTGAAGCAGGAGAAGTAACCGGGGCATTCCTGCCCCGCCCCTATGAAGCAGGAGAACCAAGCGTGAAAAGCCGCGCGAGCTGCGTTTGTTTCCCGCAATGCTCACCGAATCCTCCCGCGCCGCCGATTTCCCCAGCCTCAAAGGCATTCATTACCTCAACACCGCCGCCGAGAGCATCCCACCTCTCTGTGTCAATGAAGCCGTGGCCGAGTACATGCACCACAAGTCCCTCGGCATGCGTGGGCGCGACTTCCACTTTCCACGCGTGGAGGAGTGCCGGGAGATCACCGCACGCCATCTCGGGCTGGCCACAGACGAGGTGTCCTTCTGCTCCTGCAGCTCCGAGGCTTACAACCTTCTGGCCAACGCGCTGCAACTGACGCCCAAGGACGAAGTCGTCGTTACGGATCTCGATTTCCCCGCCGGTGCCACGCCCTGGCTCACCGCGCCGGAGGCCTCACGCCCTGTCACACGACTGTGGAAAAATCGTGAAGGTGCCTTGGACCTCACAGACCTCGCTGCGCTGCTCAATGAACGCACCGCGCTGGTGCAGGTAAGCCTCGTGAGCTTCTACAACGGCCACCGCATCGCCTTTGCGCCGCTGCGCGACATGATCCGCAGGCTGGCCCCGCGTGCAGTCATCGCCGTGGATGTCACGCAGGCGCTCGGCCGCGTGGCGCTGGACTGCCAGGAGGCGGACATCATGATCTCCAGCACGCACAAATGGACGCTCGGCATCCATGGTGGCGGTGTCATCGGCATCCCGAAAAAATCCGCCGCACGCCTGACCACCCGCGCAGGCGGGTGGTATCACATCGCCAATGCGTTTGATGCCGACCGCTTTGAAAGCGCCCGGATCAAGCCCGGCGCTCTGAGCTTTTCCGTAGGCATGCCCAGCTTTGCCGCACTCTATGCACTGAATGCCTCGCTGCGCTACCTGGAGAAGGTGGGCATGGACAAGATCATCGCCCACGCCGACCCACTCGTGGCCCGGGTGCATGCGGGCTTGCAGGAGCTGGGCATCACCGCGCTCAGCGCCGCGCAGCCGGGCTGCTCCAGCGGCATCGTGGCTTTCAAACACGAAAACACCGCCGCCATCAATGACGCCCTGCTGGCGCAGAACATCCACGTCATGCACCAGGTGGGGCGCATCCGCATCGCCGTGCATGGCTACACCACCGCCGAGGACATCGAGAAGCTGCTGGCCACCCTGCGCAGCGCTCTGAAGTAGCACGGGCAATCCTGCCCGTGAAGAAGGCGCTCAGCGGCGGGCAAGATTGCCCGCACTACTCCAGACAGCCTTTTTTCCGTCCACCCCTTGCCCTGTTTCGCCGCCAGCCTATCCTCCGCCACCTTGGACTGGGAATCGCCAAAACTCCTCCTGCTCATCCTGCCCGCAGTCGCACTGCTGCTGTGGATCGAGTCGCGTTCATCGCATCCCATGTCCGCGCTGCGGAAGAGGCTGCTGCTCGTCACGCGCGCGCTCGGCGTCATGCTCGCGCTCGCAGCGCTGGCAGGCCCGGCGCGGGTGACGCAAACGGGCCGCAAGGCCCTGGGCATCATTGTGGATGCCAGCCAGAGCATGGGAGAGGAGGGGCTGAAAAAGGCGCTGGCCGAAGCCGACCGCGTGCGCTCGTCGCTTGGCGGCGGCATCGACTCCTTTGTGGTGCAGCTCGGCTCCGAGCCGGAGCTCATGCCCGCTGGCAGCACTCCTGACATGCAGTCAGCCTGGCAGACCCAGCACGGCGGAGACAGCCACTACGCCGCCGCTGTGGAGTATGCCGAGGCGCTTTTTCCACCCGGGGCCAGCCGGAACATCCTCCTCATCGGCGACGGGCACGAGACACGCGGCAGCCTGCTGGATGCCGCACGCGAGGCCGCAGTCTCCGGCATCAAGCTGCACGCCCTGCCCGTGGCCGGACCGCGCCGCCCAGATGCCCGACTGCTCTCCCTCACGCCCAACCGCACCCGCCTCTTTGAAGGCGCCAGCCTCAGCCTGAAGGCTGTCTTTGAGAGCACGCTGGAAGGCACCGGCACTCTGAAGCTCTACGAAAACGGCATCGAGGTGGAAAAGCGCCCCGTCACCCTCAAGCCCGGAGCTACACAAGAGATCGTCTTCAACCGCACGCCATCCACCCGCAACACCTTCCAGTACCGTGCGGTGCTCGAAGGCGTGCAGGGAGACACCCTGCCCGGCAATGACAGCGCGCTGGCCATCGTGGATGTGCGCGGCCGCCTGCGCCTGCTCTACATCGAGTCCGACGCCGCCGAGGGCCGCTACCTCATGCAGGCCATGGAAAAGGAGGGCATCGAGCTGGACATGCGCCAGCCCGGCAATCTGGCGCTCAGCTTTGAGCAGCTCGGCGGCTATGATGGCGTGATCCTTTCCGACGTACCCGCCCATCAGCTCGGCGAGCCGCTCATGAACGCGCTGCACGACTACGTCGATAAACTCGGCGGCGGCTTGATCATGCTCGGCGGTCCGGGCTCTTTCGGCGTCGGCGGCTACTACCGCACGCCCATCGAGGAGGTGCTTCCTGTTCGGCTCAAGGCTCCGGATGAAGAGGAAAAACAAAGCGCCGCCGTGGCCATCGTGATGGACCGCTCCGGCTCCATGGCCGGTGAAAAGCTGGAGATGGCCAAGAGCGCCGCCATCGCCACAGCCGAGGTGCTGGGGCACAATGACTCCCTCGGCGTCTGGGCCTTTGACTCCGAGGCGCACGTCGTCGCACCGATGACGCGCCTCACCTCCACCAATGCAGTCTCCGGCCAGATCGCCGCCGTGGCTTCTGGTGGCGGCACCAATCTGCAACCCGCCTTTCAGCTCGGACGCGAGGCCCTGCTGCACACCAAGGCGCGCGTGAAACACATGATCATCCTGACCGACGGCCAGACTGCCGGCACCGGGTACGAACAGCTGGCCACGCAATGCCGCGGCGAAGGGCTCACGATTTCCACCGTGGCCATCGGCGAGGGCTCACACGTGGCGCTGCTGCAGGCCATCGCCTCCAGCGGCGGCGGGCAGTCCTACTCCACCATGGATGCCAGCAGCATCACCCGCATCTTCACGCAGGACACCCTCATGCACACCGGTCGCATGATCCGCGAGGAGCCCTTCATCCCTGAGCTGAAGGAGAAAGATCCCATCCTGGCAGGCTTTGAAAAATGGGACTCGCCCACGCTGCTCGGTTACGTCAAAACCACACGCCGCACCTCCGCACGCGTGCCGCTCGTCACCGAAGCCGGAGACCCGCTGCTGGCACACTGGCGCTTTGGTCTTGGCAAAGCCACCGCCTTCACCTCCGATGCCAAAAGCCGCTGGGCCTCGCTATGGATCGCACGCTGGCCGGGCTATGGCCGCTTCTGGTCCCAGGTGCTGCGGGAAACCGCCCGCGCCCCTCAGGGCCGCCTCATGGATCTCTCCACCCGCATGCAGGGAGATGACGCACACATCAGTGTCGATCTGCTCTCTGATGCCGGCACCCGCGCCAACAATGCCGCCGTCACCGCCGAGGTCTTCCACGTGGCCGCAGACGCGCTCGGTGCACCGATGAAAAGCGTGCAGAAGCTCACCCTGCGGCAGGATGCCCCGGGCTCCTATGAGGGCGACTTCAAACCCACCCTGCCCGGCGTGTACCTCATCCGCGCACAGAACGGTGCTGAGATGGTGACCACCGGCCTCATCCACAATCCCTCCACCGAATCCAGCCTCGGCACCGTGAATGAAGACCTGCTCAAGGAAGCCGCCCACACCACCGGCGGCGACTACCTGACCGCCGGCCAAAGCCTGCCAAACCTGGAAACCACCAAGGCCGTGCAGTACGTGGAGCTCTGGCCCGACCTTCTCATCTTGCTCCTCTTCCTCTTCCTCATCGACACCGGCATCCGCCGCTGGGAGCACGTGCAGGGATTGTGGCAGCTGCTGCCGGTGAAGAGGGCGTAGAACGAACCTCCATGTTCGGTCTCCATATCATGATTTTCACCATGCGCTTCCGAACCTCAGCGCCAGCTTGAGAATGGAATTATGATAGCGCAGCAAAGCAGTCTCGCAGCCTCTGTTCTGATATGGAGTGCGGTCGCGGAGTGAGGAACGAACGCAGCTACCGCTTTCGCTGGCAGGACGGTTCACCATCACACCGTAGATCTTCTCGCCAGCATCCGCCCCCCCGGCACGCGCAGGCGGTGCATTTTGATGCAGATAACGAGACGCTCGAAAGCGGTGGCTCCGATGCAGGCTTGCGCCGTGCATCTGCGCGACCGCACTCCATATCAATCCCCACGCGTTTCTTGAAACGCCCCAAGAGCCTGAACAGCCACCATGGATGTTCGTTCTACGGCTCCAGCAGCGGCTCCACACGCTCACGGATCAGCCTCATCAGCTCCGCATCCATGAAAGGATAATCATCGGGTATATCCAGTACCTCGATGCGCAGATCCCGCACGATCTCCGGAAACATCTCCCGCAGCCTCCGCTTGTGCTCGTGCTCCATCACCAGCACCAGATCCGCCCACCGCAGCAGCTTCTCCGAAACCCGGCAGCGCGCCGAGGCGCTGGTGCCAGCACTCCGCACCTCCACCCGCGGATCATTCTGATACACCTTCTCCGCCGTGGGGCTGCGCCACTGGTTGCGGGAGCAGAGGAAGAGGATTTTCATGATGGTCCGGCCTTCGCCTCAAACGGCCGCCATTCAAACTCAATATCGTCAGCCTCGATCAACCAGCGGTCTCCACCAGCCCATTCGATCTCGTGCAAAAGATGACCATTCTCTGAGAGGCGAAACTCATCATAGCGCCAGTCATTCATGCCCTTCTCACAATTCGAAGACTGCACGCTGTAACGATAGAGACGCGGGTAGCGAAGATGAATCGTGCCATCGTGATAAGCACCGAGCAATCTGATCTCAAGGCTGCAGCATCGAGATGACTCGGCACCTGGATCAGATTCAATGATCCGGCATTCCTCAAGCCACGCATCGTGTGGACACTGATGAATGGAAAAATCATACCACTCTGCAGACAGCGCAAGCTTCAGCGCCCCCCGGTGGCATGCGATGTCTCTCTGCTTTCAGATACTCCTCGTAACGTTTCCAGTAGCCGCGAAAATCGTTCTCTCGGTTCTCTGAAAGCAGAAAAGACATGCACTAGATAGACTCACTTCCTCACCAGCAGACTCTGCCCCGTCATCTCCGCAGGCTGCTTCACGCCCAGCATGTCCAGCAGCGTCGGCGCGATGTCCGCGAGGCGGCCATTCGCAACAGTGTAGTCCGCAGAATCAGCCGAGACATAGATGCCGTGCACGAGGTTGGTCGTGTGCGCGGTATTGGGGCTGCCATCAGGATTGCGCATCAGCTCGCAGTTGCCGTGGTCGGCGGTGATGAAGAGCTTGCCGCCGAGTTCCAGCACCTTTTCCACGATCAAGCGCACGCCCAGGTCGATGGTCTCGCAGGCATGAATGCCCGCCTCGACGATGCCGGTGTGGCCCACCATGTCCGGATTGGCGTAATTCATGATGACGAGGTCGTACTTCTCCAGACGGCGCAGCACTTCAAAGGTGAGATCCGGTGCGCTCATCTGCGGCTTCTTGTCATAGGTGGGCACTTCCTTGGGGCTGATCGCCAGATAACGGTCCTCGCCCGGATTCGGCTCCTCCACGCCGCTATTGAAGAAGAAGGTCACATGAGGGTACTTCTCCGTCTCAGCAGCACGCAGTTGGGTCAGCCCTGCGGCGGCCACCACCTGGCCCAGGTTGTTGTTCAGGCTCTCAGTGCCGAAGATCACACGTGCGCCCAGCGCGGTGTAGTTGGCGTCGTACTCGGTCAGCGTGTAGTAGCCGGTCTTCGGAGTCACCTCGCGGTCAAAGCCGTCAAAGCCGGACTTCAGGAAGGCATCGCTCAGCTGGCGGGCGCGGTCGGCGCGGAAGTTGAACCACAGGATCACATCGCCATCGCGGATGCGCTGCTCGTTCGCGTTGGAGAAGATCATGGGCTGCATGAACTCATCTCCACGCGGGTCTTTCGGATACGCGGCCTTCACGGCCTCGCTGGGCAGATCGTTGCGCACTTCACCACGGCCGAGCACGATGGCGTCCCATGCCAGCTTGTTGCGCTCCCAGCGCTTGTCACGGTCCATGGCGTAGTAGCGGCCGATCACCGTGGCGATCTTGGCACCGCTGGGGGCCAGGTCCTTTTCCAGCTTGGCCATGTAGGCAGCACCACCGGTGGGGGAGGTGTCGCGGCCGTCGGTGATCGCATGCACCATCAGGTCACTCACGCCTGCGGCCTTGGCGGCATCGCACAGCGCCACGAGGTGGTCCTGGTGGGAGTGCACTCCGCCATCGCTGATCAGTCCCAGGAAATGCAGGCGCTTGCCCTTGGCTTTTTCAAAGGCCTCCACCAGCACCGGCATCTTGGCCAGTTCGCCGTCGCGGATGCACTTGTTGATGCGGGTCAGGTCCTGATAGACGATGCGGCCCGCACCGAGGTTCAGGTGGCCCACTTCGCTGTTGCCCATCTGGCCGTCAGGCAGGCCCACGTCCTCGCCGCTGGCGCTCACGGTGCCCATCGGGTAGGTGGCATACAGGCGATCATGGAAGGGGGTGCGTGCCAGCAGGGTGGCGTCGCCATTGGCTTCAGCTTGGGCTTTACCGCCGGGGTTGATGCCCCAGCCGTCACGGATGATCAGAACAACAGGTTTTTTGGTCATGGATAAGTGGTCAATGGGTCAAAGCCGGGGCGGCGTCAAGGGCGGCATCGTGGCAGCACCGCCCCCCAGGTGGGCTAAAAAAGGAGCACTCTTTTGACCACCCTCACCATTTCTTGCCTAAATCCCAGCCCTCCCCCCAGCCCGGATCGTCAGAAGATTTGCGCTCCGGCCCGACTGAGGGTATAAAAGGCCGCCCTTTCCCCGATACAGCCGTCATTCTCTCCATGACTTCCGGACTGAGACTCACCTTCCCCAAAGCCGTCATCGCCACCCTGGCACTCGCCATGGCCACGACGCCGTTTGACGTGACGCGTGCAGACGATGAGAAGCCCGGCTTCTTCAAAAAGATCTTCGGCGGTGGCAGCAAGACCGAAACCCCGCCCGAGCCGGAAAAGAAACCCGCGCCCAAGCCTGAGACGGAGAGCAAGCCGAAGCCCAAGGCCAAGCCCGCTCCAGAGCCCGAGAAGACCACCTCCAGCAAGAAGGCCGAGACCGGCAAAGCACCCCGCGTCATCATCACCACCACCGGCGGCAAGAAGGTCGAGATCGGCAAGAAATCCACACCGTCCAAAAGCACCCCCAAGAAGGAGGTCGCCAAGACGGAGACTCCCAAGTCCACCCCCGCTCCCCAACCCAAGGAGGAGCCCATCAAGGATGTGACGAAAAGCGCCGCCAGAGACGGCGACTCCAACGCCATGAAGGGCGAGTTCAAGGAGGACGATGACGACAAGCCCGCACCGGCAGACAAGTCCAAGACCGTGGAAGTCCTGCCCGCCAACGGCGGCTGGGAGATCATCAAGATCGGCGGGCGCGACTACGTCACCGCCGAAAGCATCCGCAATTTCTACAACCCCGTTTACGGCTTCACCACCTTCCGCATTCAGGGCACGCACTTCTGGCTCGGCTCCTCCAAGCTCATCCTTAAGGCGCAGATCGGCTCCCAGGAGATGCTGATCAACAACATCAAGTTCATCCTCAGCTTCCCCGTGCAGGAGTACAATGGCAAGGTGCTCTTCTCCCGCCTGGATCTCTGCAAGCTCATCGACCCCGTCCTCTACCCCAGCCACATCCAGAATGCCGAGTACTTCGACACGGTGGTTGTTGATGCAGGCCACGGCGGCCACGATGCCGGTGCACGCGGCGTTTACGGCTACGAAAAGGACTTCGCCCTCAAGATGGCCATGACCGTGCGCACAGCCCTCATGCAGCGCGGCTTCAAGGTCATCCTCACCCGTGCCAACGACACCTTCATCTCCCTCGGTGGTCGCGTCGCCATCGCCAATCAGACCCCCAAGAGCATCTTCATCAGCCTGCACTTCAATTCCGCCAGCACCTCCGCCAACGGCATCGAAACCTGGGCGCTGACTCCTCAAAACGCAGCCGCCACCATCAGCCGCGGCGGTGGTTACAATCTCAACGGCGTCACTGGCAACAAGCAGGACTCCGCCAACATCGCCCTCGCCACCGCCGTGCACGCCAGCGTGATCAGCCGCTTCAAGTTTGTCGATCGCGGCATCAAGCGCGCCCAGTGGAGCGTGCTCACCGGCTGCAAGCGCCCCGGCATCCTCTTTGAAGGCGGCTTCGTCACCAACGGCCCCGAGTGCCAGCTCATCGCCTCAGACACCTACCGCCAGCAGGTTTCCGCCGCCATCGGCGATGCCGTGCTCAACTACCGCAAGGCCCTCGAGTCTGCGATGGCCAAGCGCTGATCCCGTTCCATTTGGAGTGCGGTCGCGGAGCGAGGATCGAGCGCAGCTACCGCTTTCGCTGGCCATTTCAGCATGCCCCACCCTGCAGCCCTCTGAGCCTCCTCGGTTCACGCAGGCCCCTTTCCCACTGCTCCCTCGTGAGAAAGCAGTTGCTGCGCTCCCACCTCAAACCACCGGCAGCTTCTCCCGCAGCAGCCCCGCCAGCTCACTCGTCTCCTCCAGCGTAAAATCCGCCTGCACCTTCGGCTCATGATGGCTCAGGATACGCACCGTCTTTGGCACCCCGGCATTGATCGCCATCTGGATGTCGCGGTCATGATCCCCCACCAGCCAGCTCCGTGTTAGATCGAGTCCGTGCTCATCTCGCGCACGCAGGATCATCTCCGCACTCGGCTTCCGGCACGTGCAGCTTCCCGCCAGATGTGTGCAGGCATAGATGCCATCCAGCGTAGCCTCATGTCCTGCCAGATGCTCCTGCATGCGCGCGTGCAGATCATCCAGCGCAGCCTGCGTCATCAGCCCCTTGCCCACCCCCTGCTGGCTCGTCACTAGAATCGTCGCATACCCACGTTGCTTGCACAGCGCCAGCGCCTCCACAATCCCCGGGGCAAACTGAAAATCCTCCCAGCGCAGCACATAGCCATCTCCAGGGGAGACATTCACGACACCATCACGGTCAAAGAAAACGGCAGGACGAAGAGGCTGGGCGGCTGGCATGGAGAAATGAGTGCGCACGCATAGCCGCACTGCCCTCAAATGGAAACCGCTCTTTGCAGCAGCTCCACCTGCGCCCCCGTCTCCGGCCACACCGGAAACCCATGGAAGCACACGTTGTCCCCCATCGTGCGGAGCTCCACATCCTTCAGTTCGATGGAGTCCGGCAGCGCCGGCCCTGCGATGGATGGCCGCCCGCCACCACACAGGCGCGGGGCGATGTACCAGTACACTTCGTCCACCACCTTCTCGCGGAAAGCCTGCCCTAGAATGATGCCGCCCCCCTCGATCAGCACAGACACGACTCCATGCTTGCCCAGAATCGCCAGCGCATCCGGCAGGCTTTTGTCATTCATAATCACCGTTCGGTCCTTGAATTCATCGGTAAAAAGATGCGCATGCTGGGGCAGGTCACCGCTGCGGGTCATCACCACGCGCCAGGGCTGCACCTTGCCGCTTCCAGCGCTGCCATCCCGCAGGGTCAGCTGGGGGTTGTCTTTGCGCACGGTCTCTGCACCTACGATGATGGCGTCCACCCGCATGCGCAGCCTGCGCCCATGCGCACGTGCCGCGTCATTCGTGATCAATGAGCTCTCTCCCGCCGGACGGGTGATGCGTCCGTCCAGACTCTGTCCGGCCTTCGCAATCACATACGGAATACCCGTCGTGATCCACTTCGAAAAAGGCCGGATGATCGCCCGGCACTCCTCCTCCAGCACCCCTGCCGTCACCTCGATGCCAGCCAGCAGGAGAATGTTGCGCGACTGCTCGCGATGGCTCGGGTTGGGATCATACGCACCGAAGACCACGCGCTTGATGCCCGCAGCCTTGATCGCCTCCGTGCACGGCCCCGTGCGCCCGTGCGTGCTGCACGGCTCCAGCGTCACATAGATCGTCGCCCCCCGCAGCAGCTTGGGGTGGGTCTTCTGCGCATCCCGAATCGCCTCCACCTCTGCATGCGGTTCGCCTGCCCGGTGATGGTACCCGCGCCCGATGACCTTCTCCTGCGCCACGATGACAGCGCCCACGGGTGGGTTGGGACTCGTCAGCCCCACTCCTTGTTGTGCCTGGTCCAGGGCCAGGTGCATCCAGTGCTGGTCGGGCGTTTCTTTGTAGGCGATGGGCGGCGGCATGCGGGAGAGGCCGGAGAATAAGCAGCGAATCGCTTCTGAGAAGCAATAAGAGTGTCACAGAATGCACAGCCACACACAGGGAGCAGAGGCTTTTTGTGCTCGCCGCCGCGCATGCGCAGGCCTTAATCTTCCACTGCCGATGAAACTGTCTGAAAAAGCCCTGCTCTACCGCGAACTGGCCAAGCTGGTAGGTGCCCATTTTCATCTCGACCGCTCCCTCGATCTCCTGCTCAAGCAGCACCCCTCCCACGCCCGCCGCACCTGGCTCGAAGGCCTGCAGACTGGGCTGAAGGATGGCAAGGGCGTGGCCGCATCCATCACCGAAAATTGCGGAGCCTTTTCCGACGAGTTGGAGTTTGCTCTCATCGACGCCGGAGAGCGCAGCGGCCGCCTTGGAGACGCCTTCAGCCACCTCTCCCGCTACTTTGAGGCCTGGAACATCGCCGTAAAGCAGGCGCTCGGAGCCCTCATTTACCCCCTGCTCCTCGCCCACCTCGGCATCGTGCTGCCAGAGCTGCCCACCATGGTCACGGCCACCATGGAGGACAAGCCCGCAGGCATGGATCGTGTCTTCCTGCCACTGGCCGTCCTCTGGCTCATCATCCTCTCCCTCTTTCTGCTCTGGCGCTGGCTGTCGCGTCTGGGGGCCACGTCATCTGCGGTGGATTTCTGGCTGTCGCGCTTGCCGCTCATCGGCAGCGTGCGGCGGCACTGGGCGCTGGCGCGCTTCTGCCAGGTCTTTCATGCCTGCCTGCTCGCCTCCATGCAGATCACCGAGAGCATGCTGCTGGCTGGCCGTGCCTCCCACAGCGGGCTGCTGCGCCAGGCCGCGCAGGATGCCGCCCAGCGCATCGCCGCAGGGGCCACCATCTCCGGTGCCATGGCAGACGTGCACGGCTTCCCCCTCATCTTCGTCCACGGCGTGGCCACCGCCGAGGAATCCGGCACCCTCGACCACGAGATCAACCGCTGGAGCGCCGCCGAAACCATCGAGGCCGGAGACGCCGTCCAGCGCGCCTCCCAGTGGCTACCCAAGATCGCCTACGGCATCGTCGTCCTCTACGTGGCCTGGCGCATCATCGGCCTGATGGCCGGTTATGGTCAGATGCTGAAGGAAATTGAGCGGATGTGAGTCGACTAATATTTACACTAGCGATGGAAAAAGTTTAAACCATTTTAATCGTCCTAATTTTTACTCTCATTTACCACATTCGCCAGAGCGTTGTTCATCAAACATTTTTTAGACAATTACCTTGAATTTTAATCCACGATGCAGACTACTATTGCATAGTCATACTATTTAATTTTTCACCACAAAATGCACAAATTTGGAATTTTCGTCGATGGCTCCAATCTCACAGGATCACTTGGAAAGCTTAATCTGAAAATTCCAGATTATGAATCTTTTTATAAGTATGTTTTCAGAGAAGGTGCCTCACATTGGGCGCAGTCTTTCCACAGCGCCCAGACTCGTTTGGATGCTCGCTTACATAGGGTGATGCTATACCAACTAGGTGAAATGGACTATTTGGATTTTAGCGACCCAAAACTACAGGCAAACCAGCGGGAGCTATTTGACCGCTCCCCTGAGGTTAAAAATCACTTTATGCGGGAGGCTGGAATAAAGCTCCAAAATCTACAAAACGACGAACTCCATTTGGAAGCATGGAAAATGTATTGGAAAGACCGAGAAAATTGGTACGCCAAAAGAAAAGGGATACTTCAAGGCGTTCTCAGTTTTAACCATGCAGTTCAAGAGTCTTGTGATTTTTTGCAGGTCGTTCCGTGTGGTTACTGGAAGCTAAACATTTTAAAATCTTATATCGAAGAAAAAGGTTTAGACACTGGGATTGCCGTCGGCGTTGCGACTCATGCCGAGTTTCTAGATGTAATTTTACTCATGTCAGGCGATGCAGACTTTATTCCAAGCGTTGACCATGCTAAGACCAAGCAGTGCAGCGTTGGGGCAATTGATATAATCAGAGGATCTCCACCCGAGAAAAAAGGCAGACAGTCATCTACTCGTTTGCATTCGGCATGTGACTTTGTTGTGAGAGTATACGAGACAGAACTGTTACGACTAAAGCTCGCAGAGACAAGAACCAACGATAATGGAGAAGTTTAAAGAGAAGCATTTGTCTAAAAAGATTGAATCATACAAACTCATGCACCAATCACACTAAAGTTGATGACTTAATCTTCTCAATGGGCAAACTGTTAATTCCAAAGGTGGATTATCAGCAGATATTCCGAACAATTTATTCAGTGCTTTTATATGTAAAAGCCGACCTTCCTAGGTCTTGTGTTGCATTTAGAGCCTGTTATTAACTTTTGCCGAATAGAGAAGAGAGCATGAGGGTGGCGAAGGCCAGCCAATGCATGCCGGTCAGCGTCGAGGCCAGACGCTCGTAGTCTCTGGAGAGGCGCTTGAAGCGTGCGGCCCAGCCAAAACTGCGTTCCACCACCCAGCGCTTCGGCAGCAGCACAAAGCCCTTCTTGGCTTCCGAGAGTTTGACCACTTCAAGGCGGATGCCGTGAGCCTGCGCATCCTCTGCGGGCTCTTCGCCAGTGTAGCCCTGGTCCACGTAGGCAAGTTCCACGTTGTCTCCAGTGGCCTGCTGGATTTGCGCCGCCAGCACTCCGACCTGTGCCCGCTCCTGCTCGCTGGCTGCCGTGACTCTCACGGCCAGCAGATGCCCCAGAGTGTCCACAGCAATAGGCACCTTGCTGCCTTTGCGGCGCTTGTAGCCATCATATCCTGCCCGCCCTCCACTTTCAGGCGAGGACTGCAAGGTGCGTCCGTCCATGATGGCTGCTGTGGGCTGGGCCTTTCGCCCCTTGGACAAACGTGAAAGTTCGCGCAAATCATGGGCCATGGCTTCAAAGCAGCACGCTTTCATCCAGCGCTGAGCCTGCTGGTAAACATTCTGCCATGGCGGCAGGTCATGCGGCATCATCCGCCACTGGCATCCGCAGCGCACGATGTAGCGCAAGGCGTTGAAAAGCTCTCGCAATGCATAGTCCCTCTGGGGCGCATCTTCCTTCATCAGCACCAGATAGGGGCGGCAAAAGTCCCATTCTGCATCACTGACGTCACTGGTGTAGGCGGCTCTTGGCTTGTTGGTCGAGGGTTCCATTCCAAGCGTATGGCTTGGAATCTCACAGGTGTACAGCGCTTTTCAAAGTTAATAACAGGCTCTAACGTCATAGGAGCAGTGCTCCTGAATGAATTTTACAAAATTCAAGCGCAACCATTTGTCGGCATAGCTGCATACTGCGTTAGCACCGAACCCAAGTCAGTCCTGGTATTCGCTGATGAGAATATGGATTATTCAGTGCCTACAGACAGAGGGTTTCATTGCTGGATCGAAACGGATGATTGGATTATTGATTTTAGCACTCCTTTATTTCCCATGATAGCGAGGGAGCGAAACTTCCCCACACCTGGCTGCAAAATGATGCAATGCAAACGCAGCAGAGCAAAAAAAGCACTCAATGACTTACTCGTAACCGGCGATTTTTTTCTTGATCGCAGCGCAGAATTTACAGAATTCACATTGAAAAAATTCGCTGCAGTTCCGCTCCATCAAGATGTGATAGAGATTTGTAGGCAATGGTTTGTGATGCCCCCAAAGCAAATGCATCCTAAACTCACTTTATGCAATCAAGATGGTGAACACTCTTGCGTTGCATTTTCGCGTTTTGATATCAATGGATCATGGTAAAGCTAGCCATAGAATCTATCTTGAATAATAAAATACCCAGCTGATATGGCCAATGGCTAAGAAAGAGTATTCGTTCGAAATATCTCCGACTACTCAGCACGAGAGATGCGACTTATCGCCAATCAGCGTGATACGGGCCCCAGTCAAGTCGTCTTGGCACCAGCAGCCTCTGTCAACCATATCATAACGAGCAGCATATCACAGCCCCGCAAAATTCACGTTCCGTGACCTTAAGCGAACGACATACATAATTACTGTATAATAACGCAACAGGCTATTCGATGAGTAAATTCATTCAGTCCTTGGCCCCAAAACGACGAAAAGTCCTTTACAGCCCCCTCGAAATGCGTTTTCTGTTCACCCGAACATCTTTTTTAACCACACACCACACCTGATTATGGCCCGCGCTCCCAAAGAATCCGCCGACACTTCCTCCGCCAAGACCGACAAAATCGCCGAGGCGCGCAGCCGCAATCTCGATCTGGCCATCCAGCAGATTCAGAAAGACTACGGCGAAGGCGCCATCCTCCGCATGGGCGACGACAGCTCCAAGATCGACGTCAGTGTCATCCCCACCGGCAATCTCCTTATCGACCAAGCACTCGGCACCGGCGGCTTCCCCCGCGGCCGTGTGGTGGAGGTCTATGGCCCGGAATCCTCCGGTAAGACGACCCTCACCCTCACCGTCATCGCCCAGGCCCAGAAGGCCGGCGGCCTGGCCGCCTTCATCGACGTGGAGCACGCCCTCGACCCCAGCTACGCCCGCCGCCTCGGCGTCAAGATGGACGAGCTGCTCGTCTCCCAGCCCAGCTCCGGTGAAGAAGCCCTGCGCATCTGCGAAACCCTCGTCCGCTCCAACGCTCTCGACGTCATCGTCATCGACTCCGTGGCCGCTCTCGTCACCCGCCAGGAACTCGACGGCGACATCGGCGACTCCACCGTGGGTGCTCAGGCCCGCCTTATGAGCGCCGCGCTCCGCAAGCTCACCGCCATCATCTCCAAGGCCCGTACCTGCTGCGTCTTCACCAACCAGATCCGAGAAAAAATCGGCGTCATGTTTGGCAACCCCGAAACCACCCCTGGCGGCAAGGCCCTGAAATTCTACGCCAGCGTGCGTCTCGACATCCGCCGCATCGGCGCCATCAAGACCACCGACGGCACCGTCACCGGCAACCGCACCAAGGTCAAAGTGGTGAAGAACAAGCTGGCCCCGCCCTACACCGAGGCCGAATTCGACATCATGTACAACGAAGGCATCTCCAATGTCGGCTCCCTGCTGGATCTGGCCATGGACTTCGAAATCCTGCAGAAGCGCGGATCGTGGATCAGCTACAAGGGCACCCAGCTGGCCCAGGGCCGCGACGCCGCCAAAGAAGTGCTGCGCAGCGACGCCACCGTTTACGCCGAGATTGAAGCCGCCGTGAAGGCCAAGCTGGCGGAGAAGAACGCCACCAATGAGAAATCACCGGCCAAAGGAGCCGCCGCTGCCGCCGCCGCTTCCTCTTCGGACGAAGAGTAAGCGGCTGCACGTGAAATGTGCCCCCGCCCTTTCACGTTCCAGTACCTTCGTCGTTTGACATTTACCGCCCCGTGCGCCTCTTTTCGCGGTCATTCCGCGACGAGTATGGCTAAGCACGGCCAGCACCAGCAGCAGGAAACCTCCGCAGGCGACTCAAAGCCGGAATGTGGAGGACGTCAGGCCGTCGTCGAGCTCTGCGAGGTCACTTCATGCGGTCTTGTCTTCTGGTCCCGCCAGCGCTTCGAGATCGGCTCCGAGCTCCAGGTCCGTGTGGAGCGCTCCGCACTCACCCCCGCCATCCTGGCCATGACAGACACCACCTCAAAGTGGGTCATGCTCAAGTGCCTGGTGGCCGCCGGCCTCCCACAGCGGCGCGCCGATGGCTCATCCGGCTTCAAAATTTCCCTCCTCGTGCTGCAGGCTCACGCGGAGGAATCTCAGCCAGCCAAGACCCGCTCCAAAATGCGCTGGTTTCGCCCACGGCTGGGCGGTCATCAGAGCTTCGGGTTAAACTGACAGCTCCGTTCTGTGCTCACTCCAGCTCCACGCCAAAGAAGTCGTGCATCACCTGGCGGTACACGCGGCGCTTGAATTTCGGCACCCAGTCCATCTGAAACTCAGACGGCTTGATCCACTTGAAGGTGGAAAATTCGCGGTGGGTCGCATCCAGATTGAAGTCAGCGTCCGTTCCGTCAAACCGGCAGAGAAAGTAGGTCTGCTCCTGCCCGCCGTAGAAGCCGTATTTCAGCCGACCTTTGCTGAAGGAGTAGCGGTAGCCCTCCCTCCTTTGCAAAATCTGCAGCTGCTCGCGCTTCACGCCGATCTCCTCCTCCAGTTCGCGAAACAGCGCCGTCTCGGCATCCTCTCCCTCATCAATGCCGCCCTGCGGAAACTGCCAGGCGTTTTTGATGTTGAGGCGCTCCGCCACAAAAATACAGCCATCCTCACGCTGCAAAATCGCAGCGACATTTGGACGATAGACGATGGCTTCAGGTGGGATCATTACAGGCCGGAAGGATGTCGCATGGTGTAGCCCTTGGTTGGGCGAGAGCGGCTGCTCCAGCGCGGGCCGTCGCTGTCCGCATCGCTGTAGCCGGTGTCCAGCCGCAGGCCGGCCACTTCGAGAAAGACGTGCCCCTTGCGGGCATACACCGTGATCCATTTGCCATGACCGCTGCTGCCATAGCTGCGGAAGGCCCCGGAGACCGTGGGCTTGCTCAGCCTGCCAGCGGCATGCAGCACATACGAGGTGGTGCCGGAGCAGTCATAGGCCCAGTCTTCAAAATGCGCATGCCCGCCGCCACGGCGGTACGGCTTGGTGCAGATGCGGTTCCCGGCGGAGATGGCCCTCATCACTTCCGGCGGGGCATTCGCCGGTGGCACGGCCCGCCCGCCTACGATCACCGCCGTCTTTCCGGGAGCATACTTGTATTCCCAGCGCGAGCCCGCACTGGATCCGCACTGGCAGAGCAGCACGCACAGAGGCAGGAGCATCAGGAGGGGGAAAAGTCGCATCATCTGGCCCATCGTATTCAGCCTCTCGGAAATGACAAGGCGCGCAACACCGTCTTGCCTTGTTTTCAAATACTTGCCACAATCCGCCCCCATGATCCGAAAACTCGCCGCCCCTCTGATGCTGGCCGCCGCTGCTTGTGCCGTGGCTTTCTCCGCTCCTGCCGCCAAGCACAAGATCCTCTTCTTCACCAAATCCAGCGGCTATGAGCATGCCGTCATTTCCTGGAAAAATGGGCAGCCCAGTTATGCCGAAAAAGTGCTGCTGGAGCTCGGCGAAAAAAACGGCTGGGACTTCACCTTCTCCAAAGACGGCTCCAAGTTCAGCAAGGACTACCTCGCCCAGTTTGACGCCGTCTTCTTCTACACCACCGGAGACCTCTGCAGCGAAGGCACCGATAAAAATCCGCCCATGAGCCCCGAGGGCAAGCAGGCCCTCTTTGACTACGTCAAGAGCGGCAAGGGCTTCATCGGCACCCACTCCGCCAGCGACACCTTCCACACCGACAACGAGGCCCTGAAAGGCCCCGAACGCTACGTGAACCACGGCGACAAAGCCGACGCCTACGTGCGCTTCCTCGGCGCCGAGTTCATCAAGCACGGCAAGCAGCAGGATGCCAAAAACACCGTCACCGACGCCAAGTTCCCCGGCTTTGAAAAGGTCGGTGCCACCTACGGCTTCATGGAGGAGTGGTACTCGCTCAAAGACTTCACGCCTGACATCCACGTCCTCAGCGTCATCGACGCCCCCGCCATGGAGGGCAAGGAATACGAACGCCCCGCCTACCCCAGCACCTGGGCACGCAAAGAAGGCGCAGGCCGCGTCTGGTACACCGCCATGGGCCACCGCGAGGACGTGTGGACCAATCCCACCTTCCAGAACATCCTGATCGGCGGCATCAAATGGGCGCTGGGAGATGTCCAGGCAGACGTGCCCCCAAACCTCAAGGAAACCGCCCCCGGCGCCATGACCAATCCCCCCTACGTGGCCCCGCCGCCGCCCAAGCCCGCCAAGACCGACGCCGCTCCTGCAAAGTAGTTTCGTTGCGCCGCAACGAGAGCCTTTCTTCGACCGTTTAGTCCGTCCCCCCTCCCTCTCAAATTCCCTGTCCAAATCCAGTCGCAGCACGACTGGATGACTTCTCTCCACCACCATGCCCAAGCCCCTTCAAGTCCTCGCCTGGATCGCCGTCTCCCTTCTCGGAGCTGGCTCCGTCGCCTTCTCCGCATTGCACAAAGGAGAGACCATCAATGCGCTCTGGCTCGTGGTGGCTGGCCTGTGCTCCTTTGCCGTCGCCTATCGCTTTTACAGCAAATGGCTCATCACCAAGGTGCTCGTGCTCGATGCCCATCGCGCCCCGCCCTCAGTCACGCACAAGGACGGCAAGGACTTCGTTCCCACCAACAAGTGGGTCGTCTTCGGCCACCACTTCGCCGCCATCGCAGGCCCCGGCCCGCTCGTGGGCCCCGTGCTCGCGGCGCAGTTCGGCTACCTTCCCGGCATGCTTTGGATCTTGATCGGCGCCACACTCGGCGGTGGCGTGCATGATGCGATCGTGATGTTTGCCTCCATCCGCCGTGGCGGCAAATCCGTGGGCCAGATGCTCAAGGAGGAAGTGAACCCGATCGTCGGCCTCGTCGCCATGATCTCCGTCCTCGCCATCATGACCATCCTTCTCGCCGTGCTTGGCCTCGTCGTGGTCAAGGCCCTGGCCGAGAGCCCCTGGGGTCTCTTCACCATCGTCATGACCATCCCGCTGGCCTTCATCATGGGCTTTGGTCACACCATCTTCGGTGCCAGCGTGCGCAGCGTCACCATCTTCGGCATCATCGGCCTGCTCGTCAGCGTCTGGGCGGGCAGCAATCTCAAAGCCTGGGGCATCGAGCACTACTTCGACTACAAGGGCGAAACCATCGCCTGGTCCATCATGATCTACGGCTTCGCCGCCTCCGTGCTCCCCGTCTGGATGCTCCTCGCCCCGCGTGACTACCTCAGCACCTTCATGAAGATCGGCACCGTCGCCGTCCTCGCCGTTGTCGTCATCTGGGTCGCCCCCGATTTGCAGATGCCCAAGCTCACGAAGTTCGTCGATGGCACCGGCCTGGTCTTCCTCGGCAGCGTCTTCCCCTTCGTCTTCATCACCATCGCCTGCGGAGCCATCTCCGGCTTCCACGCCCTCATCTCCTCCGGCACCACCCCCAAGCTGCTCGACAACGAAGCCGACATCCGCAGCGTTGCCTACGGTGCCATGATCACCGAGATGCTCGTCGCACTCATGGCCCTCGTCGCCGCCTGCGCCCTTCAGCCCGGCGAATACTTCGCCATCAATGCTGGCATCAACAAGACCATGGCTCCCACCGAAGTCGTCGGCGTCATCTCCAATGCCGGATTCCCCGTCACCGTCGCAGGCATGGACAAACTGGCCGCCGACATCGGCGAAAAAACCATGTTTGGCCGCGTCGGCGGAGCCCCCACCTTTGCCGTCGGCATGGCGCAGATGTTCGCCCGCGCCTTTGGCCCCGCGTGGATGTCCTTCTGGTACCACTTCGCCATCATGTTTGAGGCGCTGTTCATCCTGACCACCATCGACGCCGGCACGCGCGTGGGCCGCTTCATCCTGCAGGACTTCCTCGGCGGCATCTGGAAACCCCTCGGCAACACCCGCAGCCTCCCCGCCAACGTCTTTGCCAGCGCCATGCTCGTCGCCGCCTGGGGCTACTTCCTCTATCAGGGCGTCGTCGATCCCCTCGGCGGCATCAACACCCTCTGGCCGCTCTTCGGCATCGCCAATCAGCTCCTCGCCGTCATCGCCTTCTGCCTCGGCACCACCATCCTCATCAAGATGGGCAAGGCCCGCTACCTCCTCGTCACCGTCATCCCGCTCATCTTCCTCATGAGCGCCACCTTCGCCGCCGGCTACATCAAGCTCTTCGACAAAGACCCGCGCATGGGCTTCATCGCAGGCGCAAAAATGTACGGTGAAAAGCTCGCCAAAGGCGGCACCCCTGTGGAGATGAAAACCTGGGCCGCGCAGCAGTTCAATTTCAACGTGGACACCGCCGTCACCGCCTTCTTCCTCTTCGCCGTCGCCATCATCTTCATCGGCTGCCTCAGCGAATGGATCAAGCTCCTCAGCGGCGCCAAAAAACCCGTCCTCAACGAAGAACCCTACGTCGCCCTGCCCGAAGGCGCGTGATCAAGCACGCCAGCTTTTTGGACTGCGGTCGCGAAGATGCAAGGCGCAAGCCTGCATCGCAGCTACCGCTTTTCGAGCAGGTCACCCTTCCCCTCCCCCCTCAGCGCGCACGCCAGCTTGCGCATACACGAGCACGGCCCTTGCTCAGGGGGAATAAATCAGCCGGCCCCACTCATTGTAGGCTTCAGCAAAGATCGCGTTGCACAACCCTGGATCAGAGGCGTCGAGATAACGACGAGCACTGGCAATCACCCGTTCCTTGTCCTCTTTTCCGACGCTCAGATACATATAGTAAAATAGAAAGCGCTGTCTGTGTCGGCCTGGCGCTGGCCCTTGCCGATAGGCTTGGAATCCAAGAATGCTGTTCCCCTCAAAGCACCAAACAGGTGAGTGCGTTCCAGCCCCAGCCTTTTCGGTAAACCAGCGTGTCATTTCGGTAGGGGCTTCAACGAGATAAGGGCTGATTCGAATGAAGGCCCACGTCAGGCAGATTCGATGCGCGCCGGTGTAATCTTCCACCTGCGTTCTCATGCCCAGAGGCAGCAGTGCCACGAGCGCCAGCAAAATGAAACCCTTCCTGCGCATCACCATGTACCCGAAGTTACCCGGCAGAACGCGGCCAAAACAAGCATAATTAACAAGCGCTCATGGAAGTCCGCCTCACACGCGCTCAGCATCATCTCCAGCTCCGCCACACTCAGCGGCGTCCCCACGGCTCGTCATCAGCCACTGATCCAAACACGCCGTCCCTGAATCGTCTGGTTGCCGGCTGAAAATGGCCACGGCTGCTCGGCCATCTTCCGGTATCTTTTCAGTGCCTCCGGAGGCATCCACGCCGCGTCCGGACTGGCCAGCCAGCGGCTCATATCCTCCCGTGAATAATCTTTCCACTGAGTCATGATGCTACTCAGGACGGCATCCCGGCTTTCCTCCGTCCCTTTCATCAGCCGCACAAGACCGATCACATCCACCGCGATTGCCGGCTCATTTCCCAGCACCGTGCGCACCTTGTCCGTGGTGATCGTGTCGAGATGCTGCCGCACATACCCCAGCGCCCCGGCGGGATCATTCTTCAGCCATGTACCCAGCACGCTGCGCCACGCGGCATCTCGACTCTCCTCATCCGGCAGGCTCTCAGCGTAGGCCAGCGCAGCGGAAGCATCCGCCTTCGCCATCCACGCGGCAGCGGTGCTGGTCAGGCCCCGGCGGATCTTCGGAGAGGCCACCTCCACAGCCAGCGCAGCCGCCGCACGCGCATCCGTGGGGGCCAGATCGGTGGCGATGGAGCTCCAGGCATAGTCACACTGTTCAAACTTGGGCTGTCGGCGCAGCCAGGCCAGCACGGCTTCTTTTTGCCCACCACGCTGCCAGACGTGGCTGACAAGATTTCTGATCTGCGCACGCTGCTCCTGCCCTCCTGCGTAAAGCGCCACCAGGGCGTCCAGAGACGCCACCTCGGGTTTGATGACCTTTCCATACTCCAGATAGGACATGTCCCCCACGATCCGCTCCCTGTCTGGCTGCGTCTTGAGCCACTCCAAAAACACCTGCGGCTGGCTGCCAAACCAGCACGCCAGGGCCACACTCAGAAAGGCATGGCGCTCGATCGGATCTTCGATGGCCTGCCCAAAAGCGGCAGCTCCATGCCCGTCCTGTCGCCCCCATTCACGTGCCACCAGCTCCATCTCCGTCAGGCGCGGTTTTACGCCGCTCTTCGTCAGCACCTGCCAGGCACGCGGTGCGTCGCCCTGCGCCATCTGCAGCAGCAGCTTCTCACGGGTTTGAGGCTCCATCCGCCCTCCCGAGGCCGCCTCCTGCCACCGGCTGAAGGCGGCAGAAGGTCCGGCCGGCATGAGAAGCGGCCTGTAGGAGTACAGCACGCCGCCCAGCAGGCCGCATGCAAATAAGCTGGTGCACCAGATGACAGTTTTCATCGCAAAAAGAGGTTAGTGGAAGATGGAGATCGCATCGCTGATGAAGAAGGATCCGCCGCTTTCTGAATGGCCCGACCGAGTAGCCGCGACTCTGGTTTTCACATAAGCATCGAGCGCCTTTCGTGTCTCATCATCCAGACTGGCCTGCTGCAGCCATTTTACCGGCCCTTCGTTGTCCTTGTAGAGCCAGGACATAAGGCAGAGCTGCAGCGCCTGCCTGCGCACGGCTGCATCCTGAATGTCCTGGGCCCGGCGCAGGGCCTCTTCTGGCATCCTCAAAGCCATCGCCGTGGCCACCCCATACCAGGCCGCGTCCTTCGCGCTGCCCGCAGGCAGGGCCTCAGCCCACCGCGCCGCAGCCACCGGCTCCTTGCCAGCCCAAATCTTGACGGCGGACTTCAGCATGGCATGTCTTTTCACCGCACTGGCTTCGTCCGGCTTCTCATGCTCCAGCGCAAAGCGGCAGGCGTTTTCAGGATCGGCCAGGGCCCATTGAAAGGCTGCCTGGCTCAGAATGATCTTTGCGTCCGGATCGCCAGACTCCACGGCATGCCGCGCAGCACCGGCAGGATCATTTTGCGCCCAGGTCAGAAGGACAGAGTTTTTGGCATTGCGGCGCTCCACGGCATCCGTGAGCGCATTGGCAAACGCCAGCCCTTCTTGCGGCGAGACGGCTGCGCGGAAGGCGGAGACCGTGCTCATGACCTGATGGCGCACGTTTGTGTTTCTGATTTCCGGCAGCAGCTTGAGCGCAGCCTCAGGATCGATCTGCATCAGCCCCCGCGCGGCGGCAGTGCACAGCATCGTGCGCTTCTCCCCTGCTGGAAAGGCCAGCAGCCAGCCGGTCTGCTGCATCCACCTGCCCTCGGCTGCAGGTCTTGGCACTCCGGAATGCAGCGAGGAGCGCTCTGTGGCAAAGCTTTCCGGCATCAGCTCTGCAATGACCGCCAGCTGCGCAGCATCTTTGATCTTGAGTTGAAACCACCCCACATGCCGGGCCAGTTTTTCAGCATCGGGCTGTGCGCGCAGCCATGCCAGCAGGCCCTCCGCATCATGCGCGGACCACTCCTGCAGCAGCTCATGCACAAAGGCCTCCCGCTGCATGGCGCACGAGATTTTTTCTGCATAGCGCATCGCCCCCTTCGCGTCCTTCTGCGCCATGCCCCGCGCGATGCCCGGCAGAAAAGCAGGCATGAACAGCACCCGCTGCTCCATCATGGCCTGCCAGGCACGATCAGGCGCGACCCGCGCGCAGCCAGAGAAGCAGACGTCGCCCAAGGTGTAGTCACGATGCAGCTCCGGGTGCTTCAGGTACTCATCCATCACTGCGGGGCCTGCCTCTGGGCAGTCTTTGAGCAGCTGCCGCAGCAGCTCCCATCTCACCGCCTCATCTCCTTCCAGGCTCAGCAGCGTCTCAAAAGCTTGCGCCGGGCTCGCCCCGGCCACACGGGCAAGCGCCGCAGAGCAGGCCTCCATATCCCGCTGCTGCCAGGCCCTCACCACCTCAGAACACGCCGCCCCCGTGGCCGAAATCAACCTGCCAGCCGTAAGCCCCGCCAGCAGCACAGCCAGGTAAACAAACGCACGAAATATTTTCATGCCCGAGGTTAGCCAGCCCCCCGGTCAGATGGCAATAGGATAGTTGCCTGCGCAAGAATGGGCCAGGAAACCAAGCCCGCGCCACAGCATGAGCACGTGCTTCCAAGCTCATTCTCCCAACGCTCCCGCAAACCACACCAGCGGGCAAAAGCGCTCTCACACCCGCTTTACAATCTCCGGCCACGCCGATTCAAACACATGCTCACCACCATCCGGCTGCAGACAGAAGCGCCAGCGCCCCTCGATCTCAGTCATCGCATGCTCCTCGGCATTCAGATTCCCCTCCTCACTTCCCCAGAGCCGCCTCCCACTCCGCCTCCTTAAATCCCACCAGGCACACCTTCCCCTTCGCATCCAGCGCAAAGGGCCGCTTCACCAGATTCCCGTTCCCCGCCAGCAGCGCCAGCGCCTCATCCGTGCTCATTCCCGGCAGCGTGTCCTTCAGTCCCAGGCTGCGGTAATCCATGCCCGACACATTAAAAAGCCGCCGCACATCCCCCGCGTACGCGCTCAGCATCATCTTCAGCTCCGCCACACTCGGCGGCGTCTCCCGGATCGCCTTCTCCTCATACGCCACCCCGCGCCCCTTCAGCCACTTCAGGGCATTCTTGCACGTCGAGCATCCGGAGTAGGCATAAACTTTGAGCATAAAATAAAACGAAAAAAGGTTCTCAGATCAGTCTCCCCCACAAAAGCCCCGCTACCACCAAAGCCAAACAAAAAGACTACCCGCGACTTCACCCGCCAGAACTTTAAACTTGAAACCTTAAACTTGAAACGGCCCCCGCCGCCAACACCCGTAAACCATCGTCAACGACGTTCAGCCACCTTCATTCCACCTTCCCCATCCACGGCTCAAACTCCGCCGGCACCTTCGCCTCAAACGCCATCGGCTGGTCATGGATCGGGTGGTTGAACGAAAGCTTCCACGCATGCAGCATCAGCCGCGGCACCCGCACCCGCTGCTTGTTCGGCTGCGCATAGATCGGGTCACCCAAAATCGCGCACTGCAGCGCCTCGCGCATATGCACGCGGATCTGGTGCGTCCGCCCCGTCAGCAGCCGGCACTGGATCAGCGCGCATCCCTGGTCCACCGCCAGCCGCTTCCACTCCGTGATCGCCTCCTTCCCCGCACCATCCAGCAAAATGCTCATCCGCTTCCGGTCCACCGCATGCCGGCCGATGTAGTTTTGAATCCTCCCGCCCTCCTCCTTCGGCACACCATTCACCACCGCCAGGTAGATCTTCGCGATCCTCCGCTCCGAAAAAGCCTCCGTCAGCCGCCGGTGCGCCGTGTCATTCTTCGCCACCACCATGCAGCCGCTCGTGTCCTTGTCCAGACGATGCACAATCCCCGGCCGCATCTCCCCGCCGATCCCGCTCAGGTCCTCGATATGGTGCAGCAGCGCATTCACCAGCGTCCCGTCCGGATTCCCCTCCGCCGGGTGCACCACCAGCCCCGACGCCTTGTCCAGCACCACGATGTCCGCATCCTCATACAAAATCGTCAGCGGAATGTTCTGGGCCTTGATCTCCACTTCCGCTACTTCAGGGATCGTGATACTCACCACATCCCCGCTCTTCAGCGCCACCCCCGCCTTCGCAGCTTTCCCGTTCAGCGTCGCATGCCCCTCCTTGATCAGGTCCTGCAGCCTTGAGCGCGACATCTCAGGCAGCCTGCGCGCCAGGTGCTTGTCGAAACGATCTCCGATATCCAGTGTTTCAGTAATGGTCCAGTCCACCCCACAAACTCAAGTTTCGAATTAATAAGGCAAACTGTAATTTCTGGCATATCCACTGCGTCCCTCTACCATCCAAGCTCTGACACCTTGATTCTCGCCCCCCCAGAACAGTCCTACCTGAGCACCTGCCCCGTGTGTCAGCGGCAGATCGATGTCACCTCCCTCGAGCCCTTCACCAAGCTCCAGTGCCCCTTCTGCGGCCAGATGGTCCGCGTCCGCCGCCGCTTCGATCAGTTCATGATCGTCCGCCAGATCGGCGAAGGCGGCATGAGCCGCGTCTTCGAGGCCGAAGACGAAACCCTCGGCCGCCGCGTCGCCCTCAAAATCCTCAACCGCCAGTACTCCCGCGACTCCGTCCGCCTCGAGCAGTTCCAGCGCGAAGCCCACATCACCGCCAACGTCACCCACCCCAACGTCATCAAGCTCTACTCCGTCGGCTACGACCAGGGTTACTTCTACATCGCCATGGAGCTCGTCGGCGGCGGCTCCCTCGAGCAGCGCATCCGTCGCGAGGGCCACCTCAAAGAAGCCGAAGCCCTCCGCATCGGCCGCGAAGTCGCAGAAGGCCTCCGCGCCGCCCAGCAGCTCACCCTCATCCACCGCGACGTCAAACCCGCCAACATCCTCTTCACCGAGACCGGCACCGCCAAGGTCGTAGACTTCGGCCTCGCACTCTTCATGGATCGCGGCGGAGATCAGTCCGGCGAGATCTGGGCCACCCCCTACTATGTCGCCCCCGAAAAAGTCATCGAAAACAAAGAAGACTACCGCAGCGACATCTTCTCCCTCGGCGCCACCATCTACCACGCCCTCACCGGCAGCCCCCCCCACAAAGCCGACACCGCCTCCATCGAAGACCTCCGCCGCATCAAATCCAAGCGCGTCACCCTCGGAGAGTCCGGCCTCCACTTCTCCCCCCGCACAGAGCACGTCATCAATGGCATGCTCTCCTTCACCCCCGAAGACCGCTTCGCCAACTACTCCGAAGTCGTCGACGAAATGCGCCTCGCCGAAGGCCTCCTCGATCGCGGCAGCGTCCGCCGCCGCCTCGTCTCCCGCCGCGCACGCCTCATCGGCTCCATCGCCGCCGCCATCATCGCCGCCTACGTCATCGGCTGGCTCGTCCGCGAAAGCGGAGAGCGCCGCCAGGCACGCGCACTCCAGCTCACCACCGCCAGCCAGCTCGACCTCGACGGCACCGGCGTCACCCTCACCGCCGACAAATCAGGCAAAAAAACCATCTCCGAGCGCTTCACCGAAGCCCGCCAGGACATGCTCGAAGACCGCCAGTTCGCCACCGCCCAGCACAAATTCGCCAAGCTCCTCGAATCCAAAGACCTCATCCAGCCCACCCAAAACTGGGCCCGCTTCAATGCTGCCCTCTGCAGCATCATGCTCGACAAGAAAAAAGACGCCGCAGCCCAGTTCGCCCAGCTCGCCACCACCCCCGATCTCAACGGCCTCGCCCCCTTCTTCACCCGCATCAAAGACCGCATGGCCGTCGGCTTCGGCCTCGGCCTCAACCCCGACACCCTCGGCTACAAAGACACCAACGAAGAAATCCTCGGCTACCTCCTCCACGGCCTCGCCGAATGGCATTTTGGCGATGCCCTCCTCGGCGCCAAAGAGCTCGAATACTTCCAGGAGCACCTCGCCCTCCTCAAAAAAGCCGCAGACACCACCCCCGCCACCTCCCTCGACTGGATCACCCGCTACAGCACCCTCGTCGACCGCTACAAGCCCGACTTCCCCCTCGTCCGCAGCGCCCTCAAACCCAAAAACTCCGGCACCCTCGCCGAGCTCCGCGCCTCCCTCGCCCTCGTCCAGCAGACCCGCAAAAAACTCAAAACCAGCGGCGCCTTCCTCAGCTGGATCAAAGGCCTCGAATCCGGCCTCCAGCGCGAGATCTCACTCCTCACCCTCCAGGACCAGCAGCGCCAGATGGACGAGGACAAAAAGCACCGCCAGGCCGACCTCGAAATCCTCTCCGAGGTCAACGCCCTCGTCCCCTCCCTCGTCCAGGGTTACGACTACACCCGCGCCATCGACATGCTCACCGGCACCCGGCTGCAGACCACCGACGTCCGCACCGCCCTCGACGGCCGCCTCTACCTCTACACCCAGTCCCGCGACTTCATCCGCCAGCTCACCGCCGACCTCTCCACCAAAGGCTGGACCGGCACCATCACCCGGCGGGAGGGCGGCCAGCTCACCGGCCGCATCACCACAGACCCCGCCGGCACCACCATCACCATCACCCTCGATCGCGGCACCCTCTCCCTCCCCTTCTCCAGCCTCACCCCCGAGTCCCTCGTCGAGATCGCCCAGTCCCTCGGCACCCAGATCACCGACTCTACCGACTACTACCGCCGTCAGGAAAACACCGCCGCCTTCGCCCGCCTGAATGGCCTCCTCCAGCTCTCCACCACCATCGCCTCCCAGCTCATGGAAGAAAACTCCTCCTTCCGCACCCGCTGGATGAAAGTCATGGCCGCCGGCATCTGAGGTGCGATAGACACACCTTGCATGTTGGGAACGTCCTGATTTCGGGGCGCTGCGAAGTGACAGAGGCTTGGAACTCAGGCTGGGTGGTGACGGCCAACCAGCCTGAGCGCGTGGGGGACAGGCTTTCTGTCGATGATTTCCGCAGGGAAAGCATATGAGAATGAAACGATCAGGTACAGCAAGGCAAGCTTGAGCAGGCGTATTCTCGGATGCAACGGGCACATTGTCATTTGTGTCTACTGCGCCGCCGATACCACAACCAGGCCAGCAGAGGCAGCCCGGCAGCGGCCAATGCCCAGGCGAGGTCGCCAGAGGAGGAGTTTGTGACCCTGGGCTTCTGCGCGGAAGTGACATCTGCATTCTGCGCGGTTGCGGATTTTGCCAGGACGGCTCCTTCGTTTGCATTGGGTGCTTTTCCTGCGGCATCGGCATTCGTTTCCGTGTAAGTAATCGGATGGCCGCCATAACTCACACAAGCATTTCCAAAGTATTCGGCTCCGTCCAATGTCCACTTGTGGTCGGCACCTAGAGCCAAAACGTGCGTCTTGCGCTCACTGGAACCTTCCTCATCCATCGTCAGATCAAATCTGTCAGGAGCCACCAGCTTGAAACCCGCACGCCTCGGCTGCAGGCCAAATATTTTTACGTATGACAACGCAGCAGTGTTTTCAGGGTCGCTCTTTTGAAAGCAGATATGAAGCACGGAGTAGGCTTTTCCAGAAAGATAGACGCCAACACCTCCATCTGGGCTATTCACCACAGTATGTATTTTCGACAAATCAAACTCAGACATGCCTGGCCGCACAATTGCCGGATAGTTCGGCAGAGTGCCCAGTGCATACTCCTGACCGCCAGCGTCTCGATAAGCAAAAGAATAAAGGAGCAGCGGCATCTTCACCCCGTATGTGAAGCCATTCTGAATGCGGCGAACAATTAGCATGTCGCCTTGGTCGCTGATTTGCTTTTGCAGCATAAACAAATCCTCAGCCGCATTAACCGAAGTCAACAACAGCGCTAAGGCGATGAAAAAGAATTGAAGAAACTTCATTGGGGTGATTTCCTCCACCACAGCTGAACCAGGTTTTCCGCCTCGGCTTTGGCCCTGTCGGCAGCATAGAGCTGCCTGATCAAAGCAGGCGTCCACGGCACTTCCTGAACCGCAGACAACATCACCGGCTCAAGCGTGCTCAGGACGCAAACAATCAACCAAAGCACAGGCATACGGCATGCCAGAAACAGGCTGGTTTCATGCTCATCCATCATTTCAATGCCCCTGCCTTTAACCAAAAACCAAGACTGCAAGCAAGCCTCGTTTCACTCAAAAAAAGAGAAGCGGGCAAACCGTGGTCGGCAGCGGTCCTCCACACCACAGCGCGCACTAGCATGAACATCCTCTCATCATCGACGACACAGTAACACCGACTCCCACCATCCACTCCTCTGCAACAAACTCAAACATCCCCAGCCCAGTCCCCACTCCCATCCGTGTCAGCCAGCGCAGATCAATCGTTAAAACCCGCCTCGGAATCTTTTACCATCCATCTTTTACCAGCCCTCCCCTCCGCAACTACGGCCAACCATGCAACCTCCGAAGCTTTAGCGAAAGATGGACCGCAAACTCCCCCCAATCCCATCAGTGTCAGTCAGTGCAAGTCAGCGGTTAAAACCAGCCTCTGAATCTTTGACCAGCCCCTCTCTCCTCCGCCCCCAGTCGCAAACCCTCATCCCTTTTTCCTCCTCTTTCCCCTCTTTCGGCCAATTCTGATTCAGCATGAGCGTCATATCAGCGTCTCATCAGCGGTTAAAATCCGGCTCTCCCCCCATAGGCCCTGTTCCCCCTCACTACCCCCGCGCATTCCGTCATTCGGCCTTCGTCATTTTTTCGTCATTCGGGCTTACTCATTCGTCATTCCATCCACGCTCCCTGCCCTCGGCCAAAACAACCGAGAACAGAGAACCGCGAACAGAGAACAAAAAACGTTACTTGATCTCCTGCGCCCAGAAAATGTGCCAGTCGTCCAGGTTGTTCAGATCCACCGCACCCGGATTCACGCTGCCGTCATCCGCAATGCCATCTGCCGCCAGGATCGCCTTGCGGGTGTCATCAGCATGGATGTAGCCCGAGATCGCCTGGTTGTGCTTGTAGATGTTGCCCTTCGTCAGGTTCACGCCCGGCTGCGCCTTGATCCAGCTCTCCAGCTGCGGATAGCTCGGCTTCGTCGCGATGAACGCCTTGAACGTGTCGATGTTGATGCCCAGCGCATCCAGCGTCATCTGGTCATACCCGCAGCCCACGCCCGGATACTCAGAGTGCAGCTTCCCCGCAGCAGCCAGCGAGGCCTTCTGCCACAGACGCGGAAGATGAAGAACACCAAGGGGACCGGCGATGCCGGAGCTGATAAGAGGAACAATCTGGCTCATGGATAAGGGAGTGGTTGGATTAGGATTCAGTGACCATTCGCAGCAGCGAACGAGCCCCCAACTCTGAAGGCCCCTCGCAGCAGCGGCAAGAACAAACGCTCCATCCCCATTTTTTGAGCGCAATTATCAAGAAATCCCCCGCAATTTTTTCACACCTCATCATCCCCCCATTCCAAAGAATTCGCGGCCCTTCGCGCCCATTCGCGTTTGAAATCCCACTCCACACTTCCGCCTCTTTGCGCCATCCACGCCAGCCCTGCAAGACCCGCAAAGCCAACCCCTCTGAAATCATAAATCGTAAATCATAAATCATAAATTTTCCCGCCTCCCATTTTTGCGCCCCTCTTGCGCCTCTTTGCGGCAACCCAAGCCAGCCGTGCAAGACCAACGCTCCCTCGCCCTCATTCCAAAAAATTCGCGGCTCTTCGCGCCCATTCGCGTTTGAAAATCCCACTCCACACTTCCGCCTCTTTGCGCCATCCACGCCAGCCCTGCAAGACCCGCAAAGCCGAACCCTCTGAAATCATAAATCGTAAATCATAAATCATAAATTCCCCTCCCCAACCGTAAACCACGGTAAACTCCCCGCCCTCCCCCTCAGCCCCGCTTCATGAAAAACCTCCGCCACCTCGCCCTGGCACTTCTCCTCCCCCTCCCCTGCCTCGCCGCTGACGAAAAGCCCGCCAAGGCCCCCAAGGCCACCCCCATCAAATCCCCTCTCGAGCTCCACCGCTGGTCCGGCACCCTCAACGTCCCCGACCCCGTCGCTGTCACCGTCGATCCCCAGGGCCGCATCTACGTCTCCGCCACCACCCGCCGCAAAGTCGCCGACCTCGACATCCGCGAGCACACCCAGTGGATCCCCGACGACGTCGCCCTCACCAGCGTCGAAGAAAAAGAAGCCTTCCTCAAACGCGAGCTCGCCCCCGGCAAAACACGCCTCCCTCGCGGCGGCCTCGCCGACCACAACAAAGACGGCTCCATCGACTGGAAAGACCTTACCGTCCACTCCGAGCGCATCTACCAGCTCTGCGACACCGACCACGACGGCACCGCCGATAAAATCACCACCTTCGCCGAAGGCTTCAACAGCGTCGTCACCGGCATCGCTGCCGGCATCCTCTACCACGACGGCTGGGTTTACGTCACCGTCGCCCCCGACCTCGTCCGCCTTCGCGATACCAATGACGACGGCGTCGCCGATGAGCGCGAGATCGTCGCCCACGGCTTCGGCATGCACATCGCCTACGCCGGCCACGACATGCACGGCCCCCGCATCGGCCCCGACGGCCGCATCTACTGGAGCATCGGCGACAAAGGCGTCAACGTCACCAGCAAAGAGGGGAAACACTTCTACTACCCCCACGAAGGCTGCGTCATGCGCTGCGAGCCCGACGGCTCCCACTTCGAAGTCTTCGCCCACGGCCTCCGCAACATCCAGGAAATCGCCTTCGACGACTACGGCAACATGTTCGGCGTGGACAACGACGCCGACCTCCCCGGCGAGCGCGAGCGTTTCGTTTACATCACCGAGCTCAGCGACTCCGGCTGGCGCTGCAGCCACCAGTACCAGAAAGAGCACAGCCGCTGGATCCGCGACGGCATCTGGCAGCCCGCCCATCCCGGCCAGCCCCTCTTCATCACGCCCCCTCTCGCCAACTACTCCAACGGCCCCGCCGGCTTCATCCACGAGCCCGGCACCGCCCTCGGCACCTCCCTGCGCGGCCACTTCATCCTCGACCAGTTCCCCTCCGGTCAGATGACCGCCTTCCAGATCGTCCCCTCCGGCAGCACCTTCAAGATGCAGAACGAGCGCCTCATTCACTCCGGCCTCATGGGCATCGGCCTCGCCGTCGCCCCCACCGGAGAGCTCATCATCGCCGACTGGGACGGCGGCTACCCCCTCGATGAAAAAGGCGCCATCTGGTTCGCCGACGACCCCACCGGCAAAAACAGCACCGAGCGCCAGGAAACCCAAAAACTCCTCACTTCCGAAAACCTCGACCCCACCCACCTCTCACACCCCGACCAGCGCGTCCGACTCCAGGCCCAATTCACCCTCGTCAAAAAGGGTGATTATGCTGTGCTGCAAAAAACAGCCCTCGACAAAAAAGCCCCCCGCCTTGCCCGCATCCACGCCATCTGGGGCCTCGGCCAGGGCATGCGCTTCGGAAAAGTCGAAGCCGCAACTTTGTTGCCCCTGATTGCGGAATCCGACACAGAAATCGTCATTTCCGCCGTCAAAATGCTCAGCGATGTAAAGACCTCCGGAGCCCCTCTCGTCCCCCTCCTCACCCACTCCTCCCAGCGCGTCCGCTTCCACGCCGCCATCGCCCTCGGCAAGCTCGCAGAACCCACCGCCGTCAAAGCACTTCTCGGCATGGCAGCGCAGGAAAGCGCAGATCCCTACATGCGCCACGCCATCGTCACCGGCCTCGCCGGTTGCGCCGACGAAGCCACCCTCGCCAAACACACCAACGACAAGCAGTCCCTCTGCTGTCTCCTTGCACTTGCACGCAACCACTCGCCACTCGTTGCAGCATTCCTCACCCACAAAACCTATGCCGCCGAAGCCGAGCGCGCCATCCACGACGACACAGGCATCCCCTCCGCCCTCCCCAAGCTCACCACCCGCTCCACCCCTCGCGGCCTCAATGCCTGCCTCCGCCTCGGCATCGCCGAGCCCGTCATCCAGGCTGCACTTAAGAGCACCCCGCTGCAGGGAGAGGCACTGGATGTCCTCCTCACCTTCACCGCCCCCCCGCGCCTCGACCGCATCGACGGCATGGCGCACGAAGCTGCACCACGCGACACCAAAGCCTTCGCAGCCCTCGTTCAGCCGCACCTCGATGCACTTCTCGCCATCCAGGACGGCGGCCTCAAGGCCAAAGCCGTCGAGCTCCTCACCCAACTCCAGTTGCAAGTCCCAGCACCGGTACTCCAGCAGATCATCTCAGACACCACCGCACGCGCCACCCTGCGCTCAGAAGCACTCAAGCTCATGGCATCGCAGCACGCCGCCACCCCCGAGTTTGCCACCACCCTCGACCTCGCCCTCAAGGACACCTCCCCCGCCGAACTCCGCCGCGAGGCCCTCCGCCAGCTCTTCACCCACCAGCCCGACCGCGCCATCACCGAAGCCGCCGCCATCCTGGAAAAAGGCGACACCACCACGCAGCAGCTCGCATTAAACCTCCTTTCCACCTCCAAAGACGACACCCTCATCACCCGCTGGCTCGACCGCCTCGCCGAAGGCAAAGCCCCCGCCGCCATCCAGCTCGACATCCTCGAAGCCGCCTCCACCCGCGAATCCCTCAAGCCCAGGCTCGCCTCCCTGCAGCTCGGTGCATCTGAGCTCCTCGAAGGAGGAGATGCCGCGCGAGGCAAAGACATCGTCACCAACAACCTCGGTGCCAACTGCCTCGCCTGCCACACCGTCGAAGCCAAGGAAGGCAGCCAGGTCGGCCCCAATCTGAAGACTATCGGCAGCCAGAAAGACCGCCCCTACATCCTCGAATCCCTCCTCAACCCCGTCGCCAAAATCGCTCCCGGTTACGGCTTCGTCAGCCTCACCACCAAGGACGGCAAAACCATCGCCGCCGTTTTGGAGAAGGAAGACGCAAAACAAGTCATCCTCCGCCTCCCCGACGGCAAAAAACAAACCTTCCCCCGCGACCAGATCGCCTCCCTCCCCCCACCCATCTCCGTCATGCCCCCCATGCTCGGCATCCTCACCAAACCGCAAATCCGCGACGTCGTGGCGTATCTGGCTGGATTGAAAGGCAAATCAGGGAAGAAAAGCGCACCATCCTCCCACTGAAGCCAGGATCAGACAGTCCAGTCTTCAACGGCGAGACCTGCGACACGTTTGAACTCATCGGTGTTGTTCGTCACAACCGTCCATCCGTGCTGTAGTGCAATCGCAGCTATCTGAATATCGTGTGGCCCGATGACCTGCCGCTGCGCCTCCAGCTCCTTTCTGATCCGACCAGCTACGGAAGCCGCCTCGTCATCAAACGGTGCCGAGGCATGCCGTGCAAAAAGATTCTCCAGCTTGCTCAGTCTTGCAGCTTTGTCGTCATACCCTTCGGCACCATAATACAGCTCTTCTTTCACCACAGAGCACAACCAGACCTCATCAGGAGAGACGCTGCGAGCTTCTCCTGCAAGGGAAGGCACCGTCCCTTGAGCAGATAGATCCAGTGGTTGGTATCCAGAAGCCAGGGCATTACCATGCCTCCCGCTTTTCAAAAGGCAGCTCTGCGGGCTCATTCCATTCCGCACCTTCAAATGCGCCATAAAACTGGCTCCAGTAAGATTCAAAGTGATCCTGCCCGGGCAGGTTGGCAGTGCCATTTGCAGGCATCATTTGCCGCAATTGCGTGAGTAGAACCCGCGCCACGCCTTCGGGCGCTCGCGCCAGTTCCTCAATCAGCATGGTTCTCGCGGACATGCCCCTATTACTCTCTGAGAGCCTGACAAGGTCAAGGTGACACCCAGGCCCCTCTCACATCGCTCCCGGCGGCGTTTCCTGCTCTGCCACTGGGACGATGGCCACGCTGGGTGCACTAGAGCCTTTGCCCAGACGGCCGCTGTAGAGGTCGATGGCTCGCTTGGCGATGATGTCGATCACGGCAGGCTGGAGGGTGCGGGCCGCCACATTCGAGACAGCCATGCTGGCCCACATCATGGGAGAATTGATACGCAGCACCTGCCACCAGGGCAGCAGGCGCTTGTACCATTTGTTGGCGGTCTGCATTTTCTCGTGCGTGGCGATCTTATGCGTCATTTCCCACGTTTTCAGCGCCGTGCTGGCACTCACGTCCACGAGGCGGCCGATGGAGCGCGTTTGGAGAAAATCAGCCACATCCATGGCAGCCAGATGCACGGCGCGGGAAAACTGGCTCAAACCTGGGGCCAGCAGCGCCTCCTGCTTGCCGGGGTGGTAGATGGCCGCGATCTCGCGCACCAGCTTGGGCACCTCGTCCACCAACGGCGGCAGCCACTCGGGATTGAGGTTTTTCTGCCAGCGCAGGCGGTTTTTACAGGCTTCTACCGCTTCATGCGCCTTTTCGTCCGCCAGACCACACTCGGGATAGACGTAGCTGGCAAGCGCGTGCCGGGCGGCACGCAGGTCGGCGGCAAAGCGCAGCAGCTTCCAGATCACGATAGAAGCCGCGCCGACGAGGGCTCCGGCTAGAAAGGTCATGATGTGGCCCCAAGGCATGCGCCTACCGGAGAGCACTGCAGGCGGGGTGTCAAGATGACGAAAGTGGCGAGACAGCCCGCTTGCGGCGGCGGGATGACACGCCATAGATGCGCACCTACCAGACCATGTCCTCCATTTTCGAACTCTTCTCTCTCCAAGGCAAAACCGCTGTCATCATTGGCGGCACCGGCGAACTCTGCGGCGCCATCGCCGAAGGCTATGCTTCCGCAGGCGCGGAAGTCGTGCTCGTCGGCCGTGATCAATCCAAGGCGGACAAGCGTCTGGAAACGATCCAGGCTGCAGGTGGTCGCGCCTACTTCCTCTCCGCGGACGCCAGCCGCAAAGCCGACCTTCAAATCCTGCTCGATCAGGTGCAGGAGCGTTCCGGCGGCTGCCAGATCCTCATCAACGGTGCCGGGGTCAATTCTGCCACGCCGTTCCTCGACATTCCTGAAGAGGAGTATGACCGGATCATGAACATCAACACCAAGGGCGTCTTCCTGGCCTGCCAGGTGTTTGGCAAATACTTCGTGGAGAACAAAATCCCCGCCTCCATCATCAATCTCGGCTCCATGTCCGGCCTGCTGCCGCTGAGCCGCGTGTTCACCTACTCCATGTCCAAGGGCGCGGTGCACAACCTCAGCAAGAACCTCGCCCGTGAGTGGGCCCCGCTGGGCATCCGCGTAAACACCCTCGTCCCCGGTTTCTTCCCCGCCGAGCAGAACAAGAAGGTGTTGACCCCGGACCGCGTGGCCAAGATCATGGGCCACACCCCGATGAACCGCTTTGGAGAGGCCAAGGAACTTGTCGCCGCAGCCCTGCTGCTGGCAGGCGCTGGCAGTTCCTTCATCACCGGCCATGAAATGGTCGTGGATGGCGGCTATTCGTCGCAGACGATCTGAAGCTAAAACTGCAGCTCCATTTACTTCAATGCTTCAACGGAGGGTGTGCTTCGTCCGAATAAAAGACGACTGCGTCTCCCCCGCTGAAGTCGCGCAGAATCAGGTACTGCTTCGGCACTCCATCCACGATTTTTAAACTGAAGTCTTCTACAAGCACAGGAGCCAACCCTATTTTTGGGTCACCTATGGCGTCGCCGCTGATGTCCACACTTTCCAAGGTCAGTCCCTCGAAAGACTCCCCCTGACAAAGTTTGAGCCATCGCCTTGGATGCTGTCGGGGGCCGGTTAAAAGGATTTCCAGCTTTTGCTTGGGCTGAGTCTCTCTCTCTTCGATGGCAGGGCTTTTCCAAGATTTGATTCGTAAATCGTTATGCACAAAAACTTCATCCGGAGTCTGTAGCATGCTGCCGAGGTCGTTTTCGTTCGAAGTACAGCTCGCCAGTCCAAAGATCAGAACAGCCATGCATGCCTTAAAGAGGACGAGTGGAGATTTCATGTTGTCATGATCTGATCAATCTCTGCTGAGAGCAAGAGACCACCACATCAAAAGCAGGCTCGTTGGTCACAAGTGCGTCTTTCTTGAAAAAAGCACCAAAGCCTGCCCGTAATGCCAGTGGTAAGACCTCTAACCACATGGCTTTTTCATCCATCAAACCTCAGCGCAGCCTCGTGGAGGAGGTGTGTGCACGCATTGCCACGGAAGTTCGTGACGGAGGAGGGACTGGCGATGGCTGGCTGCCGCCGGAACGGGATCTGGCACTGAAGCTGGGCGTGAGCCGGCCGGTGGTGAGAGAGGCGACGAAGCGGCTGGAACTGCAGGGGCTGCTGGAGGTGAAGCATGGCGTAGGAACCAAGGTGGTGGACAAGCTGCACAAGCCGCTGAACGGATCGCTGGCGCTGCTGATTCCGGATGAGGCGGAGCGGCTGCGGCAGCTGGTGCAGGTGCGTTTCATGCTGGAGCCGGAGAATGCGCGTCTGGCGGCGGAAAACGCCACGGCTGCACAGATTCGCAAGCTGCGCGCGGCTTTGAAAGAGCTGGAAGGAACCACGGATTTCTCCACGGCGGTGGAGGCGGACATGGCGTTTCATCGAGAGCTGGCGGCGGCTTCGGGCAATCAGATTGCCACGCTGCTGCTGCATTCGCTCTCTGAGCTGATGCAGGCCAGTCTCACGCATGGCTACAGCCGCACCTCCACGGACAACGCGGTGCGTCAGCATGCAGCCGTGCTCAACGCCATCGAGAAACGAGATCCCTCCGCAGCGGCGAAAGCAATGCGCGAACACCTGATCACTGCTGAGGCTGATCTGGCCCTGCCGAAAAAATCCAAGAAAGCCGCCTGACATGAAGCCCCTTCCCTATCTCATTTTGTTGATCGCAGGCAGCAGCACGCAGGCGGTGGAATCAGACGGCGCAAAGCTGTTTCATGAGCAGGTCGCACCGGTTTTGGTGAAGAACTGTGTGGAATGCCACAATGATGTGACGACCAAAGGCGGGCTGAACATGAGCACGCTGGCGGATGTGCTCAAAGGTGGTGATGATGGTCCGGCACTGGTGCCGGGCAAGGCGGCGGAGTCGTCCCTCTACACGATGATCGTGCCGGAAACGGCGGGAGAGAAACCGGAGATGCCGAAGAAAAAACCCGCGCTGTCAGCGGCAGAAACGGACCTGATCAAACGCTGGATCGACATGGGCGCAGTGTGGCCCACGGAGATCGTGCTCAAGGAGAAGCCGAAGGGAGACGTGACGCACTGGTCGCTGCTGCCGCTGAAGCCTGCGGCACAAGGTTCCATTGATGGCTATATCAACGCCAAGCTGAAGGAGAAGAACCTCACCATGAATCCGGCGGCAGATGCGCGCACGTTCATCCGACGCGCGAGCTTTGATCTGATCGGACTCCCACCCACGCCCGAAGAAGCAGCGGCTTTTGAGAAGGAATTTGCGCAGGATCAAGCAGGTGCCACCAAAAGGCTAATTGATCGCCTACTGGCCTCTCCGCGCTATGGCGAGCGCTGGGCGCGGCACTGGCTGGATGTGGTGCGCTTTGCGGAAAGCCATGGCTTTGAAATGAACCGCGCGCGGCCCAATGCGTGGCCCTACCGGGATTACGTCATTCAGGCGTTTAATGCAGACAAGCCGTATGATCAGTTTGTGCGCGAACAGATTGCCGGAGATCAACTGGGTGCGGATGCTGCCACAGGATTCCTCGTGGCGGGCGCATGGGATCAGGTGAAGGGCGCGGACCCGGTGCTGAGAGCCAACCAGCGCGCGGATGAAATGCATGATCTGGTGAGCACCACGGGCAGCACCTTCCTCGGGATGACGATTGGCTGTGCACGCTGCCATGACCATAAGTTTGATCCCATTCTGCAAACAGACTACTACCGCGTGCGCGCCATCTTTGAGGGCGTGCAGCATGCGGAGCGGGAGCTGAAACCGACAGATGCGGAGCAGCGCCTCAAACAAGCGGAAGGACTGAAGACGGAGATCGCGGCGCTGGATGAGGCGCTGGCGCGTTTCCAGCCACGTGCGCAACTGACACGGCGGGTGCTGTTGGATGATGATCTGCCACCGCCCACAAAGCCGGACGCCATCGGCTGTGTGCAGATTGAGCAGCCGACGAATGGCAAGCCGATCGACTACTCGCCGGGCACCGAGTTTGGCCAGGCCAATGATCCCGGTGACTCCACGCGGCTGCCGAATCTGGGCGAAAGCTACCGCTACTGGAAGGCGGAGAAGGATGCAGCGGCAAAGGACTTCTTTTCATGGAATCCGCGTGTCACCGGCAAGCAGCGCGTGTGGATCTCCTGGGCGGCGTGGACGACGCATGCGAAGGATGCGCGCTACATCCTGGATCTGGATGGAGATGCGAACACGCAGGAGGACCAGAAAGAAATCGCCAGCGTGGATCAAAGCAAGTTCGCCGATGGCAGCGGAGCGATCCCCGGGCAGAAGCGCTGGAGCGGCTTCAAGTATGCGGGGACGCATGCGCTGACGAAGGACTCCATCCTCATCTTGCGCAGCGGCAAGCTCGGTGGTCCTACCGTGGCCGATGCGGTGCTGTTTGAGGAAGCGGATGGCAATCAGCCTGCTTCACAGCCCCATCTGCGAGCGCCGGTGACGCATCTGGCCAATCATGAAAGTTTTGATGCGGTGAAGGCGAAGTTTGTGCGATTCACCATTCGTGCGACGGCAGGTGCACAGCCCTGCATTGATGAACTGGAAGTCTTCTCCGCCAGCCCGAAGCCGCGCAATGTGGCGCTGGCACGCAACGGAGCGAAGGTGACGGCCTCGGATGTGTTCAGCGATGGCGCGAATCCCATCCATCAGATCGCGCATGCGAATGACGGGCTGTATGGCAATGCGAAGAGCTGGATCTCCAAGAACGCAGGCAAGGGCTGGCTGCAGATCGAGTTTCCACGCGAAGAAAGGATCAACAGCGTGGTGTGGAGCCGGGATCGCGGGGACAGCAAGAAGGGCAAGGTGTATCAGGACCGGCTGCCCACGGAGTATGTGATCGAGACTTCCTTGAATGGCCAAACATGGCAGGCTGTGGCATCTTCGGCAGACAGGCTGGGCGCGGAGTATCGGGACCGCATTCGTGACATCCCCACGCTGAGCGGTGTCTCGGCAGAAGATGCGGCCACGGTGAAGAAGCACAGTGAGCAGCGGGCCGTTTTGCAGCGCAGGCTGAAAGAGCTGACAAATTTCCCCATGGCTTATCTCGGCAAGTTTGAGCAGCCAGGACCGACCTACCGCCTGCAACGTGGCGACCCGATGACACCGCAGGAAGAGGTGACACCGGGTGCGCTGACACAGTTCGGCACCAAGCTGGATCTGGCCAAGGACACACCGGAAGCCGAACGGCGCGTGGCTTTGGCGAAATGGCTGAGCGATCCGCAGAATCCGCTGACCGCACGCGTGATGGTGAACCGAATCTGGCATTATCATTTCGGTGCAGGCATTGTCGATACTCCGAGTGATCTGGGCTACAATGGTGGAAAGCCATCGCACCCGGAGCTGCTCGACTGGCTGGCGGCACAGTTCATACAACATGGCTGGAGCCTGAAGGAGATGCACCGGCTGATCATGAACTCGGCGGCTTACCGGCAGTCGAGTGCCGCGAACGACGCGGGGCTGAAGGCGGATTCCTCCGCGCGGCTGCTGTGGCGCTTTCCCACGCGGCGCATCGAGGCGGAGCCGCTGCGTGATACCATTCTCATGGTGAGCGGCGTGCTGGATCTGACGATGGGCGGGCCGGGCTTTGATCTCTTCGTGCCGAATGACAACTACGTGAAGGTGTACCAGTCGAAGCAGGAGTTTGGCCCCGACACTTTCCGGCGCATGGTGTACCAGAGCAAGCCACGCGTGCAGCTGGACGACACCTTTGGCGCATTTGATGTGCCGGATGCGGGGCAGATAGCACCACGACGCACTTCGAGCACCACACCGCTGCAGGCACTGAATTTCCTGAACAGCAGCTTTGCCATGCAGCAGAGCGAACTGCTGGCGGCGCGGCTGGAAAAGGAGGCGGGCAAAGAGGCGGATGCGCAGGTGAAGCGCGCCTTTGCGCTGGCTTACCAACGCGAGCCACAGGCGGAGGAACTGACAGCCGCAGTGGAGCTGATCTCTGCGCATGGGCTGGCGATGTTCTGTCGTGCGCTGCTGAACACGAGCGAGTTCATGACCCTGTATTGATTCCCTGCTATGAAAAACCATCTTCTCTCACGCCGGAATTTCCTCGGGCAAAGTGTCAGCGGTCTAAGCGGCATCGCACTAACCTCTCTGCTGGCACAGAAGGGCCTGCTGGCCAATGATCCGATCCGCCCGCGCATTGATCCGGCACACCCGTATGCGCCGCGTCCGCCGCACTTTGAACCGCGTGCGAAAAATGTGCTGGTCATTTTCTGCTCAGGAGCGCTGAGTCATGTGGACACGTTTGATTACAAGCCGGAGCTGGTGAAGCGCCACGGCATGCCGCTGCCAGGGGCGGCGGATTTGATCACCTTTCAAGGCGCACAGGGAAATCTGGTGAAGCCGATCTGGGATTTCAAGCCACGCGGACAGAGCGGCAAGATGATCAGCGACCTGGTGCCGAACATCGCAGAGTTTGCGGATGACATGTGCTTCATCCACTCGATGACGGCCAAATCGAACACGCACGGCCCGGCGGAGAATCAGATGAGCACGGGCTACATTCTGGATGGATTCCCCGGCATCGGCTCCTGGGTGACGTATGCGCTGGGCTCGGAGTGCGATGACATGCCAGCCTTTGTGGCGATTCCTGATCCGCGCGGTGTGCCGCAGATCGGGCCGAGGCATTGGAACTCGGGATTCCTGCCTGCGGCGTTTCAGGGCACCGCCTTTAATGCGAGCAAACCGATCCCGAATCTGATCCGCCCCACGAGCGTGAGCGAGGCGGCCGACCGTGACACGCGGGCGTTTGTGAATCTGCTGAACAAGCGGCAGGCGCAGGAGCATCCGGCAGATAGTGACCTGGCGGCACGCATCTCCTCCTATGAACTCGCGGCACGCATGCAGATCGCTGCGTCTGAGGTGGGAAATCTGACAGGCGAGAGCAAGGCCACGCTGGACCTCTACGGCGTGAACGACAGCAACGAGACGAAGGCCGGGTTTGCCAAAAACTGCCTGCTGGCGCGTCGGCTGATCGAGCGCGGGGTGCGATTTGTGCAGCTCTTCAACGGCTCCTACGCCATGGGCGAAGGAGTGGGCAACTGGGACGGGCACAAGACGATTGAGAAGCAGTACTCGATGCACGGCCCCATCCTGGATCAGCCGGTGGCCGGGCTGCTGAAGGACCTGAAAGCGCGCGGGCTGCTGCAGGATACGCTGGTGGCCTTTGTGACGGAATTTGGGCGCATGCCCACCTTTCAGAAGGGGGCGAACGGGCGTGACCACAACCCGAAGGGCTTTACCGTCTGGCTGGCCGGGGCCGGGGTGAAAAAGGGTTTCAGCTACGGGGCGACGGACGAATTTGGCTACAAGGCGGCCGAAAACGTGAGCACCATCTATGACCTGCATGCCACGATTTTGCACCTGCTGGGCATTGATCACGAGCGCCTGAGCTACTACAACAATGGCATCGAACGGAGGCTGACGGATGTGCATGGGCACGTGATCAAGCAGGTGCTGGCCTGAGCCCAGCCGGTGAAAGCCGGGAAAAAACCGTTTGCTTTCCCGGTGAGAGTCTCCATTTTGACCGTCCCCAAAACCTGATTTCTTTACCCGAACCCGCACCATGGCAGTTGTCATCCGTCTCCGTCAAGAAGGCCAAAAAGGCCGTCCCGTCTTCCGTATCGTTGCGGCTGACCAGCGCTTCCCCAAGGAAGGCCGTTTCCTCGAAGTGCTTGGCTCCTATGACCCCCAGAAGGGCCCGAAGGCAGCCACTGTGAAGCTGGACCGCGTAAACGCCTGGATCTCCCAGGGCGCCAAGCCCTCTGACACAGTCAAGAGCCTGATCAAGCACGCCGCCGCAGCCTCGGCTTAAACTGCCATGGACGCGCCGGAAGCCCTCCGCGAGTTCCTTTCCTACGTGGTGGCGAATTTGATCGACCACCCTCAGCAGGCGACGATTGCCATCGGCACCAATACCAACGGTGCCGTTACTTATCGTGTGCAACTAGCACCTGAAGATGTGCGTCATGTCATTGGCAAAAACGGCATGACCATCAGCGCCCTGCGCTCCCTGCTGAACACCGCTGCCGCCAAGCACGGTATCAAAATCTCCCTGAAAGTCGGCTCCGCACGCGAAGAAGATGCGGAAGCCGCCGGGGATGGAGAAACGCCTCAAACTGAGGCGTAATTTTTTCAAGCCAGCCGACTGCCCGCCCACCAACCGCAGGCGGCGGCGGTGATGCCAAGCAGAATGCTGCCAATGGCATTGAATAGTGCCAGCCAGGAATGCTGGTTGAGCAGCAGCAGCCAGGAGTCATTGGCCAGTGTGGAAAAGGTGGTGTAGCCGCCCAGCACGCCCGTGGCGGCAAAGAGCCAGGGACCGCTGCCTTTGTCCTTCATGGCAGGGAGCGCAAAGAGGAAACCGAGGATGAAGCTGCCGCAGAGGTTGGCGGTGAGCACGCCCCAGGGAAAGGCCGCCTTGGGCAGCAGACGGGCCATGCCGATCACGGTGTAATAGCGAAGCACCGAGCCGAAGCCCCCGCCAAGGAAGATCAACACAACGTTTTTCATGCCTGATCAAGGTGGCGATGCAGCCCGGGTGTCAACCTTTCCGGCGGAGAATCTGCGGGCCTTTAGACAGACACCTCTTCCTCGCGGCGCGAGCCGCCGATCGTCTGCGGGGCGATGCGAGCACGCCAGACATACCGCTGGAAGAGCACCTTGACCGAAGCCGTGAGGGGCACCGCCAGGATGGCACCGAGGAGACCGCCTAGCAGAAGGCCCCAAACGAGCACGGAGGCGATGACCGTCATGGGATGCAGCCCCACGGCCTCTCCTACGATGCGCGGGGTGATGAAGAGGGCATCAATCTGCTGCACGAGGGCGAAGACCCCTGTGACGACCAGCGGCATGACCCACCAAGGGTCCGCAGGGACCAGGGCGCTGCCACCCTGCACGGAGGCAATGACGACAGCCGGGATCCAGCAGACGGCAATGCCCACGTAGGGAATGATGCCCGCCACGCAGAGGGCCAGCCCGATCAGCAGCCCGAAGTCCAGTCCTACAATCATCAGGCCGATGCCTGTGGCAATGCCATTGATGACGCTGACAAAGAGCTGGCCGCGGAAGAAGGCCACGAGGTAGCTGTTGATCTCATTGAGGCAGCTGACCACCTCGTCTTTGAAGGCGGATGCGCGCAGCGGCAGGTAATCTGACCATTGTTTCTGGATCTTGGAGCTCTCGATAAGGAAGTAGTAGAGATACAGCGGCACGATGATGAAGGAGAGAACGAAGCCGAACACGCCGAGGAACCCGCCCACGCTGGTGCGCACAAAGCCCCAGATGATGCCGGGAACCTTGGGCAGATTTGTCTTAACCCAGTCGCCACGCAGCAGGGCTTGGAAATCAAAATCACCTTCGGCCGCAGCGCTGTTCGCAGTCGTGGTCGGCTGAGAAGTAGCAGCTGCCAGAGGAGCCGTGGTTGCAGGAGCAGGCGCAGTATTTGCTGAGGACGCTTCAGGAGTGGCCTTGTCCAACGCAGGCTCAGCTTCAGGCAGGAGTTTGATGCTGTATTCTTTTTCGATCTTCGCCGCAAAATTCACCACCGCATGCTGGGCCTTGGAGTAGTAAACCGGCACACGCTCTGCGAGGTGGCGAGTGGGGTCTCCCAGCTTCACCACGATCCACCAGCCCAAGCCGCCAATAGCCAGCGTGAAGACCGCAAACGCCAGCAGCACGGATCTATGCCGGCTCAGGCCTTTGCGCTCCAGCCACTCAACGCCCGGCTCAAGCAGGTAGGCCAGCACGCCTGCCACGGCAAAGGGCACGAGAATAGGCTGCAAAAAAGCGAGGACCTGCGTGACCTTGTCGATCAGTGTGACAGCCAACCAGCCAATGACAGCGATCGAGAGCGCGGTGATGGCAGTCCATAACACCTGACGCTGAAATGCAGTGGGAAGATTTTTCATGGAGCGAACGGCGCGCAGACTAACGTGCGGCCAAAGTTTGGATACTCCAAAAATGGATGCAATTTGGACTGTCCGCACCGTATCATGGCCCATCATGTCACGCCCCCAACCCAAGCCCGTTGATCCCGCTGAAGTGCCCCAGCTAGCGCAAGCCACCATGCGTGCGGCCAAGTTTCCCATGCTGGCCACAGTGGATGGAGACCAGCCGCGTGTGCGCCCGGTGTCTCCGGTGCGCACGGATGGCTTCACGGTGTATGTGGCCAACCTGCGCCGCTATGGCAAAACGCAGGAACTGGCTGCCAATGCGAAGGCGGAACTGTGCTACAAAGATGAGCAGGACAACCAGGTGCGCATCACGGCCACAGCAGAGGTGGTGACCGAGCGACCGCTGCTGGAGGAAATCTGGAACTCGAATCCGCTGCTGCGTGCGTATCTGGGCAGCATCGACAATCCGGAACTCATTATTTACCGATTTGTGCCAAATCGGGCACGCTACATGCGAGAGTGGGCTTTGGAGTACTTTGAGGTGCCGCTCGCGGCGCACCCATGAGGCTGTGAGCCCGAAGGCCGGGCAAACATGCGGACTGAGGGACGAGAAGTGCGGTCAATTGTGAATAAAGTTCGTCTTTGTGAATAAGTTCTTGCCAGTTTCTCCACGCTCTGACACTCTTTGTTAATTACCGTGATTCATATCAAAAATCACACTTCGGGATCGGTATGCTTGGCACTACCCCGCGCCAAAGAAAAGCTGTCCCCGCCGTTTTCAACGCAGGCAACCCCAACAACCACTAAACCATCATGGACCGTGACGACCATTCAGCATCGGTAATTTCCTCCACCACCGTCTCCAACCGCATCTCCGATCCTGGTCCTGCCTCTACGAACTCCTCTCCCCCGCCCTCTCAATCCGCCGCAGCCTCCACTGCCTCATCCCGCCGCCGCCGAGCGAACACCGCCACCCCGACAGCCACCAAGACCTTCGTGCTGGACACGAACGTGCTGCTGCATGACCCGGCCTGCATTCACCGCTTTGCAGAGCATCATATTTGCATCCCGGTGGATGTGCTGAGCGAGCTGGACGGCTTTAAAAACGAGATGACGGAGCGGGGATCGAACGCACGCGAGGTGCATCGGGCGCTGATGAAGATCTTTGCGAACAAAGGAGACTCTGTAACGAAGGGCGTGCCGACGGAAGGCGGCGGCAGCATCCGCGTGGCGGTGTATGATCCTGAGGAAGCACGCAGACATGCCTGCGTGAAGAGTTTTGAGCGTATTTTCCATGATCTGGACAAGGCCGACCACCGCATCCTGGCCTGCACGCTGTGGCTGAGGGAGCAGGTCTCTCCGCCGGTGATCCTGGTGAGCAAGGACCTGAACATGCAGCTCAAGGCACGCGCCGTGGGCATCGAGTGCGAGGACTACCTGCATGACAAGGTGGAGCCGCGCGAAGTAGCCAACTTTGACATCGCCCGAGTGGAGGTGACGCCGCATGAGTTGCAGCGATTTGCCAGCAGTGGCAAGCTGACCGTAGCCGACAGCCGCCTGCCAAACATGGTGGTGAATGACTACGCGCTGCTGAGCGCCGGAGACAAGGCCACCATGCCTGCGAAGCTGAGCGCGAGCGGGGAGTTTGTGCGGCTGCACCACACGCCGGAATCCCTCAAGGTGGGCCAAGGCCGTGCGATCAAGCCGATGAACCTGGGGCAGGCCTGCTTTCTGGATGCGCTGCTGGATCCAGACATCAGCTTGGTGACATGCTACGGCCAGGCAGGCACGGGCAAGACGCTGCTGGCAGTGGCAGCAGCGCTGCAGCAGGTTTTCAACCGCACCTATCACGGACTGACGGTGAGCCGCCCGATTGTGGCCATGGGGCAGACGGTGGGCTTCCTGCCCGGCTCCTTGCAGGAAAAGATGAGGCCCTGGCTGCAGCCGGTGTATGACGCGCTGGATCTGCTGATGCGCCCGATGGAGGGAACGCAGCAGGGCCCGGCGAGGAAAAAGAACCGCTTCATGCCCGACCCACAGCAGCAGATGAGCGCGCCAGCGGCACCCTATGACCCTCTCATCCAACAGGGGGTGATCGAGGTGGAAGCGCTGTGCTACATCCGCGGACGCAGCATCCCGGATCGTTTCTTTGTGCTGGACGAGGCGCAGCAGCTGACGCCGCTGGAGGCCAAGACCATCGTGACCCGCATGTCCCGTGGCTCCAAGCTGGTGCTGGTGGGCGACCCCGCACAGATCGACAATCCGTATGTGGACAGCCGGAGCAACGGTCTCGTTTACACCCGCCAGCGCATGCGTGGCCAGCCCTTTGCAGCGCACGTGCCGCTGGTGAAAGGCGAGCGCAGCGCCCTGGCAGAGGCGGCGGCAAAGCTGCTGTAAATTCGGCAGACAAGCTCATGAGCCGGGCCGCGAACCGGTCCGGCCCGGCACCGGCCGCCTGCCTATCCATTTTTCAAAGGCGGATTGGCATGCGCTGCCGGGCCTAGGTGTCGTAAGAATGCTTTCCGCAGGAGGCACCGTTCGTGAGGAACGGTTTGAGTGACGTTTTCCTCGGAAAAGGGCCCTGAAAAAAATTCTGCGAGAAAAATTGAAACGGAAAGGACCTCTTTCCGTTTAACAGGCCACGAGCAGAACTGGAACACCAGACTGCCGCGTTTTCACAAATCATAACCAAGCCAAATCGTTCCAATGAAAGTTATCACCTCTCTCCTCGCCATCCTGGCCCTCTCCGCAGTCACCTCCTTCGCCGCAGATGGCGATGCCCCCAAGAAGCCGGAAGGTGACAAGGGCAAGCCCAAGATGACTCCAGAGCAGATGTTCACCAAGAAGGACGCCGACAAGGACGGCAAGCTCAGCAAGGAAGAATTCCTGAAGGGCGCCAAAGACGCCGCCAAGGCCGAAGCAGCCTTCACCGCGAAGGACAAGGACAAAGACGGCTCTCTTTCCAAGGAGGAATTCACCGCCGCTCCCAAGAAGAAGAAAGCAGCCTGATCCTCTCTAAGCTGATCTGATCCGAAACGCCGCACCTGCTCCGCGCTGGTGCGGCGTTTTTGCACCTGGGCTGGATGCTCAACAGGTGCGTTTGTCGATATAAAAATTCAGAGGTAATTTATCGAAACGAATCGAGCCCCTTTTCGTTTAACACGCCACGCGCCGGACTGGGACATCCAGATTTCCGCGCTTTCATATCGTAACCAAGCACCATTGATCCCATGAAAGCTATCACATCCATCCTCGCCATCCTGGCACTCTCCGCAGTCACCTCCTTCGCCGCTGATGGCGATGCCCCCAAGAAGCCGGAAGGCGACAAGGGCAAGCCCAAGATGAACCCGGAAGAACTGCTGAAGAAGTTGGACACCGACAAGGACGGCAAAGTCTCCAAAGCCGAGTGGCTGGCATCTCCGCAGGCCAAGAAGGACGAAGCCAAGGCCACCGAGCGCTTTGGCAAGTTTGACAAAAACAGCGACGGCTTCCTGACTGTGGAGGAACTGACCCCAAAGAAGAAGAAAGACGCCTGATGCGTCTGAAGCGCTGATTTTTCAGCCAAACCCAGCCGCCCCCGCGCAATGTGGGTGCGGCTTTTTTTTGCATCTGTGCTTGCCAGAATGCGGAAGAAGCCCCCTGCCCGCCAACGTACCCTTTCGCAGTCTCAGTTTCTCATGCTACGACGCCAGATCATTCACCTTCTTCTCAGTGCCACCGCGAGTCAGGCAGCGGTGGACTACACCACACAGATCAAGCCGCTGCTGCAGCAGCACTGTGTGAAATGCCATGGTGCCAACACCCAGAAGGCTGGGCTCAAGCTGGACACTGCAAATGCTGCGCGCGCTGGTGGCAAGCATGGAACGGCGCTGCCGGATCTGCTCGTGCAGGTCGTGTCCGGCACGCATGCTGAAATACCGCAGATGCCGTACAAGCGAGGTCCGCTGGACTCGGCGCAGATCGCGCTGGTGAAGCAATGGGTGGCTGAAGGGGCAAATGCACCTGCGGATGAGAAGCCCAGCGACGACAGGCACTGGGCCTTCGTAGCGCCCGTGAAGGCACCGCTGCCGCAGGGAGATGCCCAACACCCCATCGATGCCTTCATCCGCGCACGACTTGCGAAGGAAAAACTAGCCCCTTCCCCACAGGCAGCGCCAGCCACGCTCATCCGCCGACTTTACCTGGATCTCATCGGCCTGCCGCCTTCGCCTGCCGAAGTGGCTGCTTTCATTCAGACTCCAGAGGCCAAAAAAGCAGATGTGATCAAAGGCCTGCTGGCCTCCAAACACTATGGCGAACGCTGGGCACGGTGGTGGCTGGACCAGGCGCGCTATGGCGACAGCAACGGTTACAGCATCGACGCTCCGCGCAGCATGTGGCCGTATCGGGATTACGTCGTGAACTCCCTGAACCTGGACAAGCCGTTTGACGAGTTTACGCTGGAGCAGATCGCAGGAGACATGCTGCCCAAGCCCACGCGGGAGCAGCTCATTGCCACCGGCTTTCACCGCAACACGCAGATCAATCAAGAGGGCGGGATCGACAAGGAGCAATTCCGCATCGAGAGCGTGTTTGACCGGGTGGCCACCACCGGCACAGTGTGGCTGGGGCTCACGATTGGCTGCGCACAGTGCCATGATCATAAGTTTGATCCGATCAGCCAGCGGGAGTACTACCAGCTCCTTGCCTTTTTAAACAACCAGGACGAACCCACGATGCCGGTGCCCGATCCGGGGCAGGACCTCGACAAGCTGAAGGCGGAACATGCGAAGTTGCTGAAGCAGATCGATGCACACATCAAAGAACGCATTCCTGTGCTGCAGGAATGGGAGAAGACGCTGGGCGAGCAGTCGCGCAAGCTGGTGGATGCCGAAGCCACCAAGATCCTGGCCAAGCCTTCGGCCAAGCGCAGCACTGCGGACCAGCGTGCGCTTTTCAAAGCCATGACGGGAACCTCTGACAGCGTCTTTAATCCGCTGTATGACCGCCACCTGGAACTGGAGAACATTTTCAAAAATGGCACGACCACACTGGTGATGAAAGAGCTGCCGCAGCCGCGCAAGACGACGCTGTATATCAAAGGAGACTTCACACGCCCTTCTGACGAAGTGCAGCCGGGTGTGCCAGCAGTGCTGCCAGCCCTGCCCTCCGGCACAAAGGCTGACCGCCTGGCTCTAGCACGCTGGCTCATCGATCCGAAAAACCCGCTCACTGCGCGTGTGATCGTGAACCGCGTGTGGCAGCAATACTTTGGCCGCGGGCTGGTGGAGACGGACAACGACTTTGGCACCATGGGCCGCCCGCCGAGCCATCCCGAACTGCTGGACTGGCTGGCAGTGGATTTCATGGAGCACCGCTGGAGCCTGAAGCACCTGCACCAGCTCATTGTGACAAGCGCGACGTATCAACAGAGTTCTTTTGTGGAGGGGAACAAAACCGCTGCACAGACAGATCCCAACAACCACCTGCTATGGCGGCAGAACCGCCTGCGCCTGGATGCGGAGGTGGTGCGGGATGTGTGCCTGGCCACCAGCGGGCTGCTCTCTGCCAAGATGGGCGGGCCGCCGGTGTATCCTCCGATCCCGGATGGAGTGATGTCGCTGGGGCAGGTCAAGCGCGCCTGGCCGCTGAGCAAAGGCAGCGACCGCTACCGCCGGGGACTTTACACCTTCATCTTTCGCGCCACGCCACCACCTGCGCTGAGCGTCTTTGATGCGCCGGATGGATTCAGCACCTGCACACGCCGCATCCGCAGCAACACCCCGCTGCAGGCGCTGACGCTGCTGAATGACAGTGCGTATGTGGAATTTGCGCAAGCCCTGGCGGCACGCCTGATCAAGGAAGCCAAAAGCGACGACGCACGGATCACGCGCGCCTACCAGCTCTGCCTCTCACGCGCGCCGCAGGAGCGAGAGCGCAAGGCCATCGCCCGCCTGCTCGAAAGCGAACGCCAAGCCAAGGCCAGCGAGACCCAGTCATGGCAGGCTGTGGCTCGTGTGATGCTGAATCTGGATGAGACGATCACCAGAGAGTAAACGCAGTGATAGATTTCATATCCCCTCCCAAGCTCGTTCAGCCACAGGATCGCGGCCTTCATCGTATTCGATGTGGTCGATGAGCGTCTCGATTGGTTTGCCAGTCAGGCCGCTGTCGAGAATGCGCTGAGGGAGCACGGCGGAGCGCTCATCCCGCCAGCCGAGTTTGGCGATGAAGCGGTTCCACATATGGCATTCCTCGTCTGTGCGTGTGGTGCCGTGAGAATGCACCCAGGCGAGAATTTCCTCGTCCGTGCCACCTGCCAGTGTGCGCTCCCTGACTTCAGCATACGGCACGCCGAGAAAGCGGCAGCAGCGGCCATCGAGTGTGTAGAACTGCCCGTCTCCGAGCTGCGCGTGATAGTCCTCAGGAAGCTGGCCCTCGGCATGCAGGCGGATCTTGTCGAGCATGCGGCCGAAGTAGATAAAACGGCCGACTTTGGCGTAACAGCTGCGAAGACCTGGGACGTGGGGCATGAAGACACTCATTCTCGGACTTCCCTGCTTTGGCAAGCCGGGAAGCCAATCAGCACCTCATGGTGGCGGGAGCGGCACGTCGTTGATCTTGGGTGGCGCGGGTCTCGGGTTTCCAACTGGAACAGCTACAGAAGGAGGGGGAAGGATGGGATTGGGGGGCAGGCCGCCGGGGGCAGCATTGACATTGCGACGCTGCTGACCACCAGGAGCTTGATTGGGCACTGCGCCCTGCTGGGTGGGGATGACGGCGCGCTGCACGACTTCGGGGGGCTGTGCAGCCGGCTCGGCAAAGCTGACCCATCCGGCCTGGTCGCCTTTCTGAAGCTGGATCTTGGTGCGTTCAACGCTCTCGCCGGGTTTCACGGCACGGATCTTGATGCCCAGTTCGTTTTCGGAACCGATGCGGGCCTCCATGACCTGCGAGGTGGTGCGGTCCACCAACACGGCCACGACACCGCCATCGATCTCGTAGATGCCGGAGAGGCTGAGATTGTCCACAAAGTTTGGACCTGAGGGGGCATCTGGAGATGGCAGGTCCTTGGTGGTGAAGATGGAGCGCTCCCAAAGCGGAGCGAAGTGCTCCAACGCGGGAAAGGGCACGGGATGTTCGTTCTTTTTTTGCGGCTCCTGGGCAGATGCGCACACAGCCATCATTGCCGTCCCGAATGCCAGAAGCTGAAGGTGAAGTGGTTTCATGGCTTAGTGGGCTTTGCTGACCTTGGGCGTGGATTTCTCGCGGTAGAACTGGGTGAACTCGACCTCGGCATTGATGGTTTTGTTGGTGCCGCTGGGATTGATCTGCATGCGGGTGATGCCGATGAAACTGTTGGGCTGCTGGAGTGCATGGAGCCAGGTGAAGAAGGCCCGCTCCTGAACACTGGCCAGGGTGATCTTGACCGTGGCCTTGTCAAAGTAGCCGAGGTTTTCCTCCAGCGGCAAGCCGTCTGGGCCGAGCACGCGAGCTTCTTCGATGAACTCCTTGCCACCGATGGTGAGACTGAGCTTTTCAGCCTCGGCGCTCACCGCTTCGAGCAGTTTGGCCGAAGCCTCCTGACGGCTGGCAAAATTGGGGCAGTGCTCCTCCAGCCAGCCGTACTTGTCCGCCCAGTCCGCGCCTTGGGAGATGGCGAGGTTCATCTCGCCCAGGCGGTCACGCAAGGTGTCGTTCTCCTCACGAATGGCCATGTAATTATTAAAAGCGTACATGAGTCCTCCGCCGCCTACGATGGCGAGGAAAAGGAAGGCGAAGACGCCGAGCAGAATTTTCTCGCTCTTCTTCATTCTGCCGCTCCTCCTTTCAGCTCAAAGGTGGCGCTGTTGTCGCTGGCGATGACGGGAGGCGGGCCGTTGAGTTCGAACGATGCGAGTGCCTCGGTCTCCTTAAGGGCCTGGGTGTACTCCAGCGCGAGAGATGCACTGGGCATGCGCCCGCGAATGTTCATGCGATCAGGAGTCCACTCCCAATGAGTGATGGACGCCTCCTTGGAGGCGGCGGGCTCCATGCAGTGCAGCAGGATCTGCTGCGGCCATGAAGTGGGATCCACCGCAGGCGAGACCTCGCGCCATGCCTTTTTGTGGTCCATGACCTTTGAGGAGCGAGGCGTGAGGTTGGCGACTTTCTCGCGCAGCATGTTGCGCTCCTGAAGGACAAGAGATGTCATCGTGGCCACGACGGCGATGGCTGCGGCGATCAGCGTGCCAGCAGCCAGGGCGATGAAGCGGGTCTTGGCGCGGCCCGTCTGACTCTGACGCTCGGCAATGATGTCCTGCGGCATGAGCTTGCAGGAGCCACGCTCGGGCATGGTGGGGGCGGGCATCTCGCAGCGATAAGCCGTGAGACCAGTGACGCGCTGGATCTGGGCGGTGTCGCCTTCATCGATCCAGAGCACGAGACTTTCCAGCCTGCCCAGCACGCCCTGAAAGCCGAGTTGGAGGCAGATGTTGTTAAGCTCCGCGAGCGCGTTGGTGTCGAGTTTGCTGGCGGAGAGAGGGGTGCAGTAGATGAGCTGGGAGCCGCTGGTGATGGCCACGACGAGGCGGCCGAGTTCGCGAAAAATGGTGAGGCTGTTGTGCACCAGCGGGTAGCACAGGGCGTGCAGCGTGACCTCGTCTGGAAGACGCGCCGTGTCAGAGAGCGGCACAGGCAGGTCTTTGAGCGCCAGGATGCGTGTGAGGTATGCCCCTTCTTTTCCCTGCATCTCACGCACCTGCACGGTGGCCTCGTCATCAGCGGCCTTGATACCCAGGCGCTCCAGATGCAGCAGCGCCATGCTGCGCAGATGCTCCGGCTGGCCTTTGAGCCAGGCGGGCAGCGCCCAGAAATGCATGGCAGGCAGAGCCAGCACGCGACGCGCGGCTTCCTTGCCAAAACGGGCGCCCTCGGCGCTGTGCTCCGCCTGCAGCACGCATGCACCGGCTTCCACACCCATCCAGCTCTGCCAGATGTGTGTGCCAGGAATCAGCAGTTCACAGGTAGGTTTACGTGTTTTTGCCATGAGCGGGGATTTCGCCACGCCAGACGGCCCTGCCGTCCTGCGTGATCAGGATGAGTTTGCGCTGCAGAGGACCCAGGGCTCCGACGCTCTCGATGCGACGGATGGGGCCTGCGAATTGAATCCAATGGGTAAGCTGCTCGACGGTCTGTGGATGAAATACTCCCAAGAGCTGCGCCACCTGCGGGACGCTGCTGAGCCGCACATCGTCCTGGGTATGCTGCACGCCATCGCGTCCAGCGCGCAGAGTCAGCAGCGGGGTGAGGCGCTCCATAGGTACATCTGCCAGCAGGGCGATGAGCTCCGGGCGTGCGTCATTCACATCGACCCGGCCGTCGCCATAAACGGTGAACCACTCGCGCCAGTCCGGGCGCTCGATGTTGACGACGTCCATGCCGCGCACATGCAGCATCTCCTCGACCTCCTTGAAGGGACGATTGAAGGGCATGCCTTCGTATCCCATCTTCTGGTAGTCGCGCTTTTCGGCGCCATTGAGACTCACATGGCTGTCGGCGTCCACCCAGTCTTTGAGGGCGTCGCACAGGGCGGAGACAAATTCGGGTTTGAAGCCCCAGGCGGTGAAGAGGCGACGGAGCAGCACCTTGTCACCGGTTTGAATGAGATGATTGATGTTCAGCCGAGCCTCCTCGGCCACGAGCTTGACGTTGTAGCCGCCGCCATTGTCGGCGCTGAAGTGAAGCAGAGGATCGTCCTCCTTGATGGCCGGATGGCGTGCCACCTCGATGCCCATCTCGGCGTAGCGCTTGGCAAAAATGCGCCCGCGCATCATGCGGGTGAACTGAGAGTCCGCCTGCAGCGATTTGGCTCCGGCAAACATGACCATGCCGAGGATGGCAATCATCCAGAAAACCACGATGAGGGCTGAGCCGCGCTGCGATGATGAATAACGAATAACGAATGCCGAAGGAACGACAAAGCCGCCGCCTGATCCTGTGGATCGGCGTGTCGTGGCTTCGGTCATTGGAAGTTCTATCGTCATTCTTATTTTATCACTGCGGCCCGGCAGGAGCTGCCTGAGGCGTGCTCACCTGGGCGAGGTCATTGGCTATCCAAAAAGTGTATTCGTGCTCACGGGGATCGGCATTGAAGGCAAACTTGAGCTTCATGAAGAGAGGAGGCTGCGGGTTCTTTTTGGGATCCCAGCTGGTGAACCACTTCTTTTCCACCGGCTCATAGAACTGCCATTGCATCTGCTTGAGCCCTTCGAGAACCGGCAGCTCAGCGATGAGGTCATATTCTCCCGGTGTGCGTGCCTTGGGGTTGATCTTGAAATGACGCACCATGAGGCTGAGGTCTTTACTCTCCCGATTGCGCACGACGCCGAACTCGACGGCATCAGCCAGGGACAGCTGGCGCTGCCAGGCGAAGGGCATGTGGCCACCGGCAATGAAGAGATTTCCCGAAGCACCACGGGCCACCTTCTCCAGGCCTGCAGAGATCTGCACGCCAGGATCCATGGTTTCAAAATAGTCGCGCCACTGGGTGACGAAATTGCTGATACGCGTCTCCGCCACACGGGCGGTGCTCATGGATTTGCCAAGCTGCAGCGCGGCATTGGCCACGCCATAGACGGCGCTCAGAATGAACCCGATGAGCGCCATGGCCATGATGACCTCGATCAGCGTGAACGCGGCCTTAGATGGGACTGCGGGGCGAATACACATAGGTTTCCATGCTGCGTTTCATGCGCCGCGTGCGCCCGTCTTGGATCCATGCTTCGGCGCGGATGCGAAACATGTGGTCGAGCTCGACCTTGTCTTTGGTGATGAGTTTGACCTTTTCGATCGTGGCGCTGGCGTCGATGTGGTCAGCCGTGGGATGGAAGGAGATGCTGGCCGCCTTGAACTCGGGCTGATGCGCCACCTCGGCCAGCACGGATTCCAGCACGCGCAGCACCTGCGCCTCCTGGCGCGCGGAGGTGGACGCTTTGGCGATCTCCTCGATGGCGCGAGTCATGCTGACGGCCACGAGCGAGAACAGCGCAAGTGCGAGGATGATTTCGAACAGGGCGAAACCATGCGCAGCGGAGGATGTGCGAGTGTGTTTCATCCGTTGACCTGAATGGATTTGCGCCGGGCGCAGGCGGTGAGAGGATCGAAGCCGATCTCGATCTGCCCTGCGGGTCCGCTGATGCGGACTTCAATAGGCTCACAGATGCCGGTAGGACTGAACTCCCAGGCCTCGCCACGGCGGGGTTTGCGGAAGGCGGATTCGCCATAGCGACGCACCAGCAGCATGCCGCCAAACTCATCCCCTGCCCCAAAAGCACCGCTGGTAAGATCCATGCGCACAGTCTGCTGGCTGTTGAGCGCCTGCATCAAATTCTGGCGAGCCGTGGTTTCAATGACGGCGGCTGCGCGGCGCAACTGGTCCTCCGCACGCACGCCCGAGATGCTGACAGCAGCAATGCCGATGATCAGCAGCGTGAGCGCCATGGCAACGATGATCTCAAGCAGAGTGAAACCCGCAGGATGCGAACGACCAAAGCCGCGCTGAAGATTCAGCACGGCTGGTGTCGGATTCGCAATGTTTCTGACCTTGGTCATTCGGGTGTCATCATCTGGCATTCATCAGTTGTCCCAGCTGCCGATGTCGTCGGCATTGTCAGCGACGCCGTCCGGTCCGGCGGAATAGACATCGAAACCGGTCTTGTCTTTGACGCCGGGACGGCGGTAGTGATAGGCATTGCCCCAGGGATCGATGGGCAGCTTTTTGAGCTTGGGGCTCCAGCTCTGGGGAGCTGGGCGGCTGGTGGGTTTTTCCACGAGTGCGGAGAGGCCCTGGTCGGTGGTGGGCAGCACCATGTTGTCCACTTCATAGGCACGCAGCGCTGAGGTGATAGTGCTGATGTTTCCCTTGGCGGTGGTTTTCTTGCCGCCTTCAAGCACGCCGCCATAGTTGACGATGGCAGCGCCCACCAGGAGCGCCACGATGGCGAGCACGAGGATCATCTCGACGAGGGTGAAACCGGAAGCCGGATTGCGAGGCTGGAGCTGAGTGTATTTCATGAGGTGGTGTGGATGAAAGGCAGCGGCTATTTGTTGATGCTGGAAATGGTCTGGAAGATGGTGGTCATCATGAGGTAGGCCATGGTGCCCACCATGCCGGCCATGAGGCAAACGATGACGGGTTGGATGAGCGCGGCGAGGGTGTCGATCTTTTTGCCCAACTCGCGGTCAAAGCGCTCTGCGGCACGGGACAAAGCACCGGACATGTCTCCGGTTTGCTCACCCACATTCACCATGTCGATGAGAAGAGGCGGAAACTGGCCGCTGCGATCCAGTGCACGGGAGAGGGCCACACCTTCGGCCACATGACGCATGACGCCTTCAAACTCGCGGCGCAGGTGGGGATTGTCAGTGGCTTCGTGGGTCAGCTGCATGGCCTGCACCATGGTCAGGCCATTGCCGAGGAGGTTGGCCATTGTCTCCAGAAACTGCACGTAAAAGCGGGCGCGAAAGATGCTGCCGAACAGCGGGAGGCGGAGCTTGAACCGAGCCCACGGAATGGCGGACTCTGGACGAGAGATCCAGGCCTTGACGAGAATAAACGCAGCCGTGCCACCTAGCAGGACCATCCACCAATAGCTTTTAAAGGCATCGCTGAACCTGAGGATGATCTGCGCAGCCATGGGCAGCGAGCCGCCGGTGGAGTCGAGCATCTCGGTGAGCTTGGGAATGAGATACACGACAAACAGCAGCGTCACCGCCACGGCAGCGACGATGAGGAAGGCCGGATACATCAGCGCGGAGAGCACCTTGGACTTCAGCGCCTGCAGGGAGCGCATGTACTGAGCCTGACGTTTCAGGACAATGCTGAGCGATCCGCTGGCCTCCCCTGCTGAAACTAGGGCGCAGAAAAGCCTGCCAAAGCTGGGGCTAGTGGCAGCGATGGCTTTGGAGAAAGCCATGCCATCACGCACCTTGCCACGCAGCACGGTGGCGAGAGTCTTGATGCCGGAGAGTTCACGACGACGCTCCATGGTGGCCAGAGCGGGCTCCAGCTGGATGCCTGCACCGACGAGGTCGGCCAGCTCCTCAATGAAGAGCACGACCTGCGGCAGCTTCAGTTTGATCGGGCCGGAGATCGTCTCCGGGACCGACGCTGCCGTCTGCCTGGCTTTGGCAGAGCTGCCAGCGGCAGTCTTCATTTCTCCTGCAGCCTCCAGCTTGAAGGGCTGGATCTTTTTCTTTCCTAGCAGAGCAAAGGCCTCGCTGCGATCAGACGCGCTCAGCTCCCCGGTGATGACACCGGAAGGGCCTTGGGCGCTGTAAACGAAGGTGGGCATGGCTTAGGCTGCGAGGCGGGCTGGAATCAGAGGCACGGTTGAAGACTGCGGTGTGTGATTGCGGTCAGTGGCAGCGGTGACGCTGAGGACCTCCTCGATGGTGGTCTCTCCGCTGAGCACTTTCTGAAAGCCGTAGCCGCGCATAGGAATGTAGCCATCCTTCACCGCCTGCTTGAGAAACTCTGCGGGATGAGCGCGGCTGTTGATGAGGTGCTGGAGCGCATGTGTTACGAGGCACACCTCGTAGATGGAAAGGCGGCCCTGAAATCCACTGCCACGACAGGCCTCGCAGCCCACACCGCGCATGATCTGGCCTTTGAGGTGCGAAGGGAAGCCGATGGATTTGAGATAGTCCGCCTCCACCTCTGCTGGGGCCTTGCAAGAGGGGCAGAGCTTACGCACCAGGCGCTGGGCAAAGAAGGCACGCACCGCGCTGGAGACGAGGAAGGGCTCCACCCCCATGTCAATGAGACGGGTGATGCCGCCAATGGCGTCATTGGTGTGCAGCGTGCTGAAAACAAGGTGACCGGTGAGGGCTGCGCGCACGGCGATCTCGGTGGTCTCCAGGTCGCGCATTTCCCCGATCATGACCACGTTGGGGTCTCCACGCAGGATGCTGCGCAAGCCGGTGCTGAAGGTGAGGCCGATCTCCGGTTTGACCGCGATCTGCACGATGCCTGGCATCTTGTACTCCACCGGGTCTTCGATGGTGACGATGCGACGGTGGGTCTGGTTCAGCTCGGTGAGGAAGGCGTAGAGCGTGGTCGATTTACCACTGCCTGTGGGGCCTGTGATGAGGACAATGCCATTGGGCAGCTTGAGCAGTTCATCCACCACAGGACGGATGTTATCCGTGAGTCCGAGGCGATTCACTGTGACCTGCTGCTGGGCCAGCAGACGCAGGCTGACGCTCTCGCCTTCCACAGACGGGATGGTGGCCACGCGGACGTCGATGGCCATGCCGTCGAGTTCGAGATTGATGCGCCCATCCTGCGGCAGGCGTTTTTCCGCGATGTCGAGACGTGCCATTATCTTGAGGCGAGCGATCACGGAGGCTTGAAGAGACTTGATGTTTTCCGGTACTGGCAGCTCTTCCAGGCGGCCGTCGATACGGTAGCGGATGCGCAGGTGATTCTGCTGCGGCTCCACGTGAATGTCCGTGGCGCGCTGCTCCAGACCACGGCGGATGATTTGATTCACAAAACGGACCACCGAGGCCTCCTCGTCCTCGGGTTCATCCAGCACGGTGACTTCATCGCGCAGATCTTCCGCACCCCAGTCGGCACGACCACGCAGGATCTTCTCAAAGGTATCTGCACCGAGACCGTAGAGTTTTTGCAAACCTTCCACGATGCGGGTGCGCAGCCCCACGTGCCAGACAACGGGCATGGTCAGACTGGCGGCCACGCGCTGATGCGCCACTAGGCTGAGCGGATCAAAGGTGGCGATGTGCAACGTGCGCCCCGCTTCTGTTCCATCATCGCTCTTCGTTTCTTCGGTAAAGATGGGCAGCAGGCGGTGGCGAAGGGCTATCTCTGCTGGCAGCAGGCGACGCAGCCCCTGCTCTGCTGGCTGCTCTTCCTCCTTAGGCTCCCACCATGGCAGGCTCAGAGTCTTGGCCAGTGCGGAAAGGAAATCGCGCTCGCGCACACCTTCACAATCCAGCACGGCATCCACAAAAGACGTTTGATTGAAGCATGCCTCCTCCACCGCCTGCCGCACGGCAGGAAGATCGGCACAACCCGAGTCTTTCAGGATCTGATCGATGAGTGGAAGCATGTGTCTAGCTGGCTAAATCCAGCCTTATAATACCATATATTTATGGTTTTTTATAGAAATGGCAAGTTTTTAATACCCCCAAACCATTTATATCCCCTGAAAGTCAATATTTGACCGCTAACCTAGACCTCCAAATGAGGGTAATATCAGGCTCCAAGAGCTTGCTGACAAAAAGAGTGATGGGGTAACCTAATGAGCCTTATTGAGGCATTCAGCTCGGCCAGAAGAATACCGGTATGGAGCACCACACCGAAGACCAGCAAGAGCCCCAGTCTTCGGTTGGAAAAACATGCGCCCCAGGGAGCACCTGGGACTGCATGCAACATGCCTATTTTGCTGTTCCCTGTGCCCCAAGAATCTGCGCCACCATCGAGTCCAGAGTGCCGTTTTTGATGGCGATCACCCCTTTGGGGTCGATGAGGTAGAGAGTCGGGAAGTTGCGCAGATTGTAGAGAGTGGTGTTGGGACCGCTGCTGGTGTTGTCGAGGATGTTGCGGAAGCCCACCTTGTAATCAGCCAGCGCTTTTTTGGCCTCGGTCTCGATGTCGGTGTTCACCCCGATGACCACGCCGTTCTTGTCTTTGAGCTGCTCGGCCGCCTGATTCATCAGCGGCAGAGTACCGTGGCAGGCGTGGCACCAGCCACCCCAGAAGATGACGATGACGTATTTGCCGCGGTAGTCGCTGAGCTTGAAGTTGACACCGTCGGCGTCCTTGCCCTCGATTTCCGGAGCCTCGCAGCCGGGCTGCAGGTTGGTCATTTCAAAGAACATCTTGGCGGCGAAGTCCGAGAGCTTGAAGCCCTGGATGGTCACGTCCGCATAGTCGGCATAGAGCTTCTGGAAGCACTCCAGCGCTTTGGGCTTGGAGGCCTCGGCGGAAGCGCGATCAGCGGAGGCGTCGAAGTTTTTGAAATGAATGGCACCGAGGGCATAGAGTGCGGAGGCGCGCTCATCACGGTTCTTGTTCTTGTCGATGACGGCCTGCAGCACCGGTTCAGCGGGGAGGCCGTGATATTCGAGCTGCTTCACCGCCTCGGCGATGCCGGGCTTGTCCACAAAGGTGCTGCCGAGCATCTTCAGCGCCTCCTGGCCTTCCGGAAAGCCCGCCGCCCCTGTGACCAGCCAGTTTACGCCTTTGACGACATCGGGCTGGTCCAGATTGGCCTGCACCAGCTTCATCATCTTGGTGGCATAGGGACCGGCGCTGGGAATGCTGGCGCGGTATTTGTTCTTCTCCTCTTCAGTGGCTGCGGCGATGAGTTTCTGCGTGTTGGCGCGCACGGAGTTTTCGTATTCATCGATGATGGCGCGGATTTCGGTGGCCAGAGGTGAGGCTGGGGCCTGGGCCAGAACGGAAACAACGGACAGCAGGAGGATGAGGAGGGATTTCATGGGAAATCAATCAACAGGGAAAACGACGGGAGCGACGGTGCCATAGCGATAATCCGGCAGCGAGGCAGAGCAAGAGGCTGCCAGGCTCAGGCACCACGGCAAAAGATTGATAGACGTTGTCATACATCATCACCGGCACGCCGTAGTCATCGGTGTGCTCTGTGAGAGTAAAGGTCTTGGCGGCCAGGCCAGTGTCCGGCGCCTCCACGCGATAGACCACGCCATCGGTGAGGCCTGTGAGTGTGATATTGAAACCACCGGCGCTGTTGCTGAAGCCGCTGGCGACGAGGATCCCCGTGGCGTCGTTGTAAACATTGATGGCCCTTCCCGCGAGCCCTTCACCGGGCTCGTAAAAGGCATCGTGCACAATGGTGTCCTGATAGACCGATCCCGTGAGGATGGCGTCTGAGATGTAATGAACACCATCATAGCGGAACTGGGAGGCCAGATGCTCGGTGACGACGTAGGGGCCGGTGGCATTCACGTTTGTGCCAGGAATAGACACGCTTTGGAAACCGATGCCGATTTCCTTCATACCAGAGTTCAGCAGCAGATCGCGATGACCGGCAGGACTCTGAATGCCATTGCCATAGCCAGCGGTCGAGCCGTTGCCATCTCCCCAGTCAATGACGAATGCCGCATGCGCATGCAGCGGAGACTGGGCTGAGGCAAAGAGGTTCTCCCCCACCTGCAGCCAGTTGGCACCATAGCCGCCGTTTTGAATACGCTGGTCCAGGCTCAGGCCATCGAGTGTGTGGGACTGCTGATCTGCGGACACCATGAGATTGGAGTAATTTGCAGCCGAGACATTCAGCGCGCTGTTCCATGCCAAAGGCGGCGCGGCGGTGAGACTGGCAAACTGCGCGGCCAGATCCGATGCGCTGGTGCCGAAGTAATTCAGAGCATAGGCAATGCTGGGGTCATTGGACTTCGGGGTGTCCCAGACACCGGGCGAAGAGAAATTGACGAGATTGGACAGTTCGTTCTGTGGATCGCTGCGAAAGCGGTTGATCAGTTCCAGCATGTACTGCTGCTCAGCCGTGGGGTCAGCTGCCCAGCCTTGCGAGAGCAGCAATGCCGCCACGCAGAACAAGCCCATGCACCATCCGCGCCATGCGCGGATGCGTGTGGTGGGATGAACTGGGGAAAAATGATTCACGTATCTTAAATTATAGTAATTATAGACACATGCCAAGTCCGATTCGTTCAGCGACTCTTAAGCAGTCACTTTGTCACGCAAAGTTTCGCTTGCATAATTCACTTTGGCCCACAAAGTAACCACCATGAGCACGACAGAAGCCGCCCTGGAACACCTCCGCATCATCCGTTCCCTGATGGAGAAGGCGCACATCTACCGGGCCATCTCTGCACCGGCAGCGCTCACAGGCGGCGTGCTAGCGCTCATCGCCTCCGGCTGGCCGGTATGGCATGCGGCCACTCATCAGGGCGATGCTGTGATGTGCGACCCATGTTTTCTGCAGATGTGGCTGGTCATTCTGGGAATCGCGTCAGCATTGAATGTTCTCCTTCTGGCCAAAGAAGCGAAGCGTCGCGGTCAGCCGCTCGTTTCGGCAGACATGCGCATGGCTTTGCGCGCCTTCACCCCTCCCCTTCTTGTGGGCGGTTGTGTGGGCATCGGCCTCATCGTGTTTCTGCACAATCTCACTCTCGCTGCGCTGGTGTGGGCGCTGTGCTATGGGCTGGCGCTGCTGAGTACGGCCAGCTTTTCACCGCGTTCGCTGGTGCGTCTGGGCTGGGCCTTTGTGCTCACCGGTCTGGCGGCCTTTTTTGCCTGGGCTGCCTGCAGCGATGTACGGCTGCTGGCGAGCGATCTAGGTCCCGCCTCTCTCGTGATGGGTCTCACTTTTGGTGTGCTGCATGTGGTGTATGCCGCAGCCGTTTTCTTCAGCGCCAAACCTGCGGAGGTGAATGCGGAATGATCGACTTTGATCAGATTGACAAGCTCATTCACGAGAAGGGCCGCCTCTCCATCATGACGCTGCTCTCCACGCGCGGAGAGTGGGCTTTTCAGGAGCTGAAGGCGGAGCTGAACATGAGTGACGGCAACCTGATCTCCCACCTGCGCACGCTCGGCACCGCCGGCTACATCAAGGAAAATCGCGATGAGTCCGGCACCCGACCGCGCACGAGCTACGAGCTGACCGAAGCAGGGCGGAAGGCCTTCAAGGACTACGTCGAAGTGCTCGGAGAGATCGTCAAAGCCGCGCAGCAGGGCTGAGCCTGCGCTCCTTTTTTGCCTATTCACTTTGTGCCGCAAAGTTAATTAACCACGAACCCAGAACTGAAACCCATGAACATCATCCTCGCTCAACATCACGGCATGTGCTTCGGCGTCCGCGACGCCCTGCGTGCCACTCATGCAGCAGCACAGCGCGCACCACTGACCATCCTCGGCCAGCTTGTACATAATCCGCTGGTGGACAGCCATCTGACAGCTCTCGGCGCGGCGCGAGGAGAGCTGGATGATCTGCAGAGCGCGGCCACGCAGCAGGTGGCCATCACTGCCCATGGGGCTTCAGACCAGCATCGCCAGGCATGGCATGATGCAGGCCACACGGTGATCGACACCACCTGCCCTCTGGTCAAGAAGGCCCATCATGCACTGGCCATGCTGGTGGCTGAGGGCTATCAGCCAGTGGTGATCGGCCAGAGCCAGCACGTGGAGGTGCGCGGGCTCATAGGCGACTTTCCCTCGGCCGTCGTCGTGCTCGAAGAGGCGGATCTCGATCGCGTGCCAGCGCATGCACGGCTCGGCATCATCTCGCAGACCACGCAGCCGGTGGATCTGGCCCTGCGGCTGGTGGAGGCGATCAAGCGCCACCACCGCAGCTCCGAGGTGCGGTTCATCGACACCATCTGCCATCCTACCAAGCAACGCCAGACTGCGATGGATGAGCTGCTGCGTGACTGCGACCACATCGTGGTCATTGGAGGGCGTAACAGCAACAACACCCGGCAACTGGCGCAAAAAGCCGCCGCATTCGGCCTGCCCGTGCTGCAGATCGAGCATGCCGATGAACTCGACCCCGAGTGGTTTCGCAGGGCGCGGAATGTCGGTGTTACTGCCGGAACCTCCACGCTGGATGAAACCGTGAATGCTGTGATGCAGCGGCTCCGGCAAATCGCCGCCGAGATGCGCAGCAGCCCAGCCCATGAATTTCTGAGAGCCATGCTCCAGGCCGCCTGAGACAACCCAACACCCAACGACACCCATGAACACCCAAAAATGGATCCAACACTTTGAGACGAACACACGCCTCAACCACGAACTGAAACTGCCGGACACAGCGTGCGCACTGCCTGAAGCGGCACGGGATGCACTTGCACGCTCCATCGCCATATTTCAGCTGGGAGAAAGTGGTGGCGGCACACGTCTACGGCGCTACACGCGCAGCATCGCCTCACTGGAACGGCTGAAGGGCTACGAGCGTGCCGTCGATCTCTTTGTGGCCGAGGAACAGAGCCACGCCGCGCTGCTGGCACGCACCGTGGTGCATCTGCGCGGCACACTGCTGAAAAAGCAGTGGAGCAACTCGGTCTTCCGCTGGATGCGCAACCTAGTGAATCTGGAATTCAACATCCAGGTACTGCTCACCGCAGAACTCATCGCCGAGGTGTATTTCGGCCTGCTTTCCCTGCGCTGCAGTGATCCCGTGGTGCAAACCGTAGCCCGCAAGCTGCTGAGAGATGAGATGGGGCATCTCTCCTTTCAGCGAGACTTCCTCTTCGAGCGCCTGATCACACTCACGCCAGCCATGCAGCGCGTGTGGCGCTGGCAGTTCCGCGCCATTCACATGGCCACAGCCTGGGTCGTGTCCTGGGACCACCGCGACTGCCTGCGCAGCCTGGACGTGACTCCTGCGGCCTTTCGCGGCCGAGCCGCGCGCTGCTGGGAGAGCTTCCAGTCACGGCTGGAACGGCGCTTGCAGGAGCATGAGACTCACGCGCGCCAGAGTGCCGAATCCACGCCTGGGTACAGCCGCTCCAGCAATGCCACCATGCAGTCGCCAGTGAGCTGACGAGACTGGCGAGAAAGGGTGGCGGGCTGGGTGTCTTTTTGCACGCCGGATTTCCAAAGATGATCGAGGGCATCGGCGTGCAGATTGGTCACTTCATCCACGGCTTCGCGCCAGAGCTGGGGCTGCTCGCTTTCTTTCCACTCTCCACGCCCGCGGCCAAAGTGGCAGACGGCCAGGTAGGTGAGAAAGGCCAGCTTTACCTGCTCACGAAAATGCTCGCGTGACCAGCGAAGGCGCTGATCGCTGCCGCGCACGAGGTTGTAGCTGCGGATCAGCGCATAGGCACCAATGCCGGAGGCCAGACCGCCGAGAAGAGCACCACCGCCGAAGGTCATGCCGCCGAGCTTGAGATCGGCAATGAGGCCGCCCATGGCCCCGCCGGCAAAGCTGCCGAGCACGGCCCAGATGTTTTCAGAAACGACCTGCGGCACATGAAAATTCTCGCGCGCCACCTCGCCAAGCTCTTGTCCGGCCTGTCCTTGCAGTCCGTGGGCCTCGATCAGGTGATTGGTCGTCAGCTCAGTGCGGTGTGCGAGCTGCGCGGCCAGTTTCTGCCGAGCGTCATTGTATTCTTTATTAAGCTGGTCGCGCTGCCAGCCGACACGCTCCAGCAGCGTCTCAGAGCGCACCTCCACACCGTCCAGGAGCGCGGCGGTGAGCTGCTCTGAAATCAGCCGCACGGAGGTCTGAAACACCTCCACATTGCGGCGCGACCAGGCGCGCTTGATCTGCTGAAAGGTGGGGATCTTGGACCCAAGCATCAGCGGAGCCAGCGACTCCATGAGAATATCCTCCTGCACCCAGCAGCGGGCGAAGGCATCGAGCGTGAGCACCTCCCGCACGATCTCAAACTGCTGCAGGTGCGTGCGCCAGGAGGCAAGCTCCGCCTCCTCCATGGGCGAGCCGCCCGGGAGACCGGTCTGATTCAGCAGCACGACGACCGGCTTCTCCACCCAGCTGAGAATTTCCATCTCAGGACCGATGTAGGCGGCGGCCTCGGGAGGCTCAGCGGCATTGACGAGGTAGAGGACCACGTCCGCTTCATCACGCACATTTTTCAATGCCTGCTGACTGCACCAAAGAGGCCGGTCGGTAATGCGGTCCCAAGTCTGGGAAAGGAACCACAGCACCGGACTACGCTCGCGCTTGAGGCGCTTCATCAGGCGGGCGCTGTCGCCAAAGCCGGGTGTGTCCCAGAGACGGAGCAGGAAGCCGCCCGTCTCAAGCAATGTGTGGGATTCATTAAACAAGGTGACGTGCGGAGCATCACGCACCTCGCCCACATCACGGCGCAGGAGGGTGCGGGCCAGTGTGGTCTTGCCAGCATTGGTGTGGGAAATGAGGCTCAGAGTGACGATGTCAGAGGCATCGCGCACGTTCAGCTCCGCCGCCTGTTTGTCAGGAGGGCTGGCGGATTTATTTCTGGAGAAAAGAGCAGGCACTAGGGACAAAAACTTCATGAACATTACGCAGCAGGAGGCTTTGCGCGTGCGGATTCTTTGCGCACGGCCACGATCACTTCAGAGGCAAGGCCTTCGACCATCTGGGACCAAAGCTGCTCACGCCCGGCGATTTTTTCAGGAGACCAGCGCCCCGCCAGACTGGTGCCGTCCAGCAGCACCACGAGCTCTGGCTCGGCGTGACGGGTGAGCAGGCGCTGACGAACATCAGCCACGAGACGGCGCTGCACCTCGGCCTCGGGCGTGGTGGCCATGTTGAAGAGCATCACGAGCTGGCTGCTTGCGGGCTGCCAGGAGGCGGCAAACTCATCTTCATCTCCCGCCGGTATGCGCAGGTACTCTGCGCGCGCCATGCCGCCAAAGCGCTCGCGGATGCCGCGGTCCCACACCTCGCGATGAGCCGGGGTGGGCTCCACGGCATGCACCAGCACCTGGATGCGCTCGCTGCCCCCTTCCACGGCGCGCAGCAGGGAACGCAGATAGCCGCCCCAGCTCAGCGCGCGCACTTGCCGGCCAATGACCTGATGGCAACGCGCCACGCCGAGCCCTGCGAGCAAACAACGTGGCAGGACGACCAGCACCAGCAGTGTGCCAGCGTATAAATGGATCCACGGCAGTGCCGGGGCTGGTTTCTCCACCCGGCCCAGAGTGCGGTGCATTCCCTCGATCTGATCCAGAGGCACCGAGGTGTGCAGCACTTTGGAGGCAGGTTTGAACAAGGTTTCAAAGAAGGCGCGAGCGTCGTCCTTACCCAGCAGCGTACTCTCCCAGACAGCGCGATATTCGTGCGACCAGCCACGAGTATAGAGTGCGGAAGCACCGCCGATGGCCAGCAGCGCCGCCGCCACATGCAGCCACATGCGCAGGCGCATTTGCAAACGCCGCCAGGCCAGCGGCCACGCCAGCTCCTCGTAGCGCGCACGCACCGTCTCGGCCACGCCGCTTTCCGCCTCTTTGGTAGCCTTGCTCATGCGCGAGATGCCGTGAGCGAGAAATTCCGCCACCCAGCCGCCGCGTCCGCTCGCAGCGGTGGAGGGCATCAGCTCATAAAAAATACCGAGCACAATGACCACCGCATTCCAGGCCAGCAGCCCGACCAGCGGCAGAGCCAGAAGGTTGAACTCGCCCACCTGCCCCAGGTCTGAAAGCCAGTAGCCGGTGAGCAGCGCCAGCGCCCAGCCCACCAAGGCCCAGGACCAGCGCCCTTGGGGCACGCGCAGCAGCTCCAGCACGTGGATGAGCCCGCCGCGCCAGCCTACGGCCTCGCGCTCCAGCCACTCGGAACGTTTGTCCAGAAACGACTGCGACCGTTCATCGAGTCCTTCGCCAGTGATCTCCTCGGAAGCCAGTCCGGCACGGGTGTGGGCTGTGGCCTCGCGACGACGCTCCGCGTTGACGAGAACGCCATCGGCATCGCCTTCTTCGAGTGCGCGCCATTTCAGCACGCGCTGCCAGTCATTCCAATCCATGCGGGGTTGTTTTCGGCAGACTAAACGCAGCTTTGGCAGGATTCCAATCTCACAGTGTAGAATCAGACGACTTCGATCCTCCCTGCCGTCATGCGCAGGTGCAGGGTGCCAAGGGCAGCGGCCTCGCTGCTGGAGTGGGTGACGTGCAAAACGGTGAGGGCCAGCTCCTGCTGCACACGCTGCAGGAGCGCCACAGCCTCTGCGCGCATGCCTTCGTCCAGCGCAGAAAGCGGCTCGTCCAGCAGCAGGAGGCTGGGGCGAGCGGCAAGAGCACGAGCGAGGGCCACGCGCTGCTTTTCACCACCGGAGAGCAGGTCTGGAAGACGGTCCAGCAGGTGAGAAATGCCGAACTGGGCGGCGAGTTCGTTCACCTGGCTGTCCACCTCAGCCTGCCTGGCTCCCCGCAGGCGCGGGGCGAAGCCGATCTGCTCGCGCACACGCAGCCCTGGAAAGAGCGCCAGATCCTGGGGAACGTAGCCGATGCCGCGCTCACGAGGCTCCAAACCGGTGACGTCTTTGCCATCCAGCAGGACCCTGCCCGCAGAAGGCTGGCGAAGGCCGCAGATGATCTCCAGCAGTGTGGTTTTGCCGCAGCCGGTAGGCCCCATCAGCGTGGCGTAGGCACCGGAGGGAATGGAAACACTGACCTGCTCCAAGATGGTGCGGCCTGCGGTCTGCCAGGTGAGCTGCTCGAGTTGAATCATACTTTTTCCCCCGTGGCCCGGACAGCCACCAGCACCAGCACGGCCAGCAGCACCATGAAAAGGCTGACGGCCACCGCAGCATCGAGATTTCCCACACTGAGCTCCAGCCAGACGGTGGTGGGCAGCACCTCTGTCTTCATGCGCGTGGCACCGGCAAAGACCAGAATGGGGCCAAACTCCCCCAGGCTGCGCGCCCAGGCGATGCAAAAGGCCGCCACCATGCCACGCCGTGCTGCGGGTAAAGCCACGTGCCAGAGCGCCTGAAAGCGCGTGCAGCCCAGCGTCAGCGCCACATCCTCCGGCCGGGCAGGCAGATGCTGGAAAGTGCCTCGCATGGTGCGAATGGCGAAGGCGGCGGCGACGACGAACTGTGCCAGCACCACACCTGCAAGCTGATAGGTAAACTGCATGATGCCTGGAATAGAAAACGGCGCGCGGAACTTCCATGCCCACAACTCCTTACCGTGGTCGTCCAAACTACGCAGGATGTAAATCCAATCGCCTTTATTGACCCCATTCTCGATAATCTTTCCGATCTGGGTCTGGAAAAAGATAAGAAGGCACAGCCCGACCACCAGGGGTGGCAGAATGATGGGGACATCCAGCGCCGCATCCAGCCAGGCCTTGCCACGAAACTCCAGCCGCGACATCAGGTAGCCTACTGGTACGGCCAGCAGCAGAGCGAAGGCAGCCGCCAACGTGCAGGTCAGCAAACTCAAAAACGCCGCATGCCGGATCTCAGCAGAGCGCAGCACATTCAGCCATGAATCTGGCGTGCTGTAGGTGGCTGTGGCTCCGAGAAGGAGCGCCCAGAAAACGAGGTACCCAACCGCGATCAAAGCCAGAGCCAGCCAGCAGAGATTGGAACGGTTCAGGCGCATGGCGATCACCACTCGACATCCTGCCCGATCTTCTCGTCGAGCCACTTGCGGAGCTTGTCGAGACCTTCGCCTGTTTCGGCGGAGACGGGGTGGATCTTGATGCGTTTGAAACGCTCCTTGAGGTTCTCCAGGTGCTCCTGACTTTCGGGCAGGTCCACTTTGTTGGCGATGATGCACCAAGGGCGCTTGGCCAGTTCTTTGGAATAGAGGGAGACTTCTTTGCGCACGATTTCGAGATCGGACACGGGGTCGCGGCCTTCGGTGCCGGCGGTGTCCACCACAAAGAGCAGCACACGGCAGCGCATGATGTGGCGGAGGAAATCATGCCCGAGGCCGATGTTGGCGTGGGCTCCTTCGATGAGACCGGGAATGTCTGCGAGGCTGCCGCGGCGGTTGGGGCCAAACTCGATCACGCCGACCATGGGCTGCAGCGTGGTGAAGGGATAGTTGGCGATCTTGGGCTTGGCGGCGCTGAGCTTGGAGAGCAGCGTGGATTTGCCAGCATTGGGAACACCGACAAAGCCGGCGTCCGCGATGCTGCGCATTTCAAAGTGGAAGTCGCCCTCCTCACCGGGGGTGCCGGGCGTAAACTCGCGCGGAGCCTGATGGGTGGAGGTCTTGAAGTGCACGTTCCCCTTGCCGCCCTTGCCGCCCTTGCAGAGAACGTAGGTGGAGTTGGTCTCGGTCAGGTCAGCCACGGGTTCGTAGCGGGTGACGAGTTCATTGGTTTCGTTGTCGTATTCCTGAATGACGCGGCTGACCAGAGTTCCTGGGGGGACTTTGTACACCACATCCTTGCCGCTGCGTCCGGTGCACTGCTGGGCTCCGCCCTTGGCGCCGTCCTCGGCCAGGAGTCGGTTGTTGAAGACATAATTGCGCAGGCTGTCGGTGCTGGGGTCCACCAGCAAAATGAGGCTGCCGCCGTTTCCGCCATCGCCGCCGTCAGGGCCGCCTTTGGGACGAAACTTTCCGCGATGAAAATGGGCGCTGCCATCGCCACCTTTTCCGGCGCGTGCGTGGACTTTGATTTGATCGACAAACATGGGACGGTTCAGTTAGCCGGGGATGGGCACGGGAGCAAGGCCTAGCTTCAGCGGCTGTGGCTACTGTGAAGCCGCCTCCTTGTCCTCCGAGGACACTCTGGCCACGGACGGGTAGAACAACTGCATGGCCCGCCGGATCTGCAGGCATTTCAGGCTGGCCTGATAAATAGCGTCTGGGACCTGACGGTGCCGGGCATAGAGGTGATAGGCACCGAGAGCCTCAAATCCAGCGTTCAGGGCTCCGTCCATAGGCAGATAGGTGCGGCCGTCCACATCGAGATTTTCGACCATGCCCCATGGAGGGAAGTAGCGGGCTTTTTCCATGCGCTCCAGCAACTGGTAGAGCTCATCTGTCTGAGGGGTCAGCGAGGCAGACATCAGGATGTAGTGCGGGTGGACGAGTTTCTGGTCCGGGAGCTCCACACCACCGACGTAGTAGCCGTTGCCCACCTTGTTTTCGCCGGCAGACAGGCCGTAGATGCCATTCAGGGCAGCCTGAGAATGAGGCCAGCGCTTGGGGAGGTAGGCCCGCTGCGCCCCGAGCATGGCACGGCGCACACTCAGCCAACGCACCCCGTCATGGGCGTCTGGCGCGTCGCTGTCAAAGTCGGGATGAAACAGGCTCTGGAGCTCGGTGATGAAGCCGGTGCCCTGCCAGGCCTTGCCCGGACTGCGCATTGGCGGCGGGCGGTGGGCTGGGTTGGCTATGCCTTCCATGAGCATGACGAGGGCGGTTTCGCCCCCCCAGTCCTGCCAGCCATGCTGCAGCAGTGTGACGCCGTCATCAGCCAGTCCATGCGAGAGCTCCCCGCCAGGGAGATGCAGCAGGTTGTAGTCGATGTCTTTGAGCTGCATGACCAGATCTTCGGCCACCGTGGGCTCCTCTAGCATAATGGCAGCGAGCAGCATGGCCTGCGCGTAGATGGCGGTGTCCACCGTGCTGTACTCGGTGTTGGGATGGATGCAGTAGGCACCATCGTGCCTGTGGACGAAGTGAGGCAGCAGGCCACGGCCAGTCTTGAGCTTTTTGATGGCCTCATGCGTACGGGTGAGCACCCAGCGTGCGTAGTCTTTTGTGACGATGCCGAGGTCATTCTGGGCAGCGGCAGCCGAGGCCAGCACATACATCCCGGTGGCGGAGACGGACTCAAAGGCACCTTCGTCGATATGTGCACGGTCACTGACAAAACCCGTCTCGATAGAGTAGCAGCGCGCGATTTTGGCAAATGAGGCCAGGAAAGTGTAAGCGTCCCATTCCATATGAGGCATTTCAATGCCGAGGAAGAGGCTGGAGACCTTGACATCGGAGCCGGGCTCCGCCGTCCAGACGATGGCCTTGCCATTCCGCACAGCCTCAGGAGCCACAGGGTGAACAAACATGCGGTACTGCGGCTCTGACAGGTCGATCATATGCGTCCAGAGCAGCTCGTCGGTGGGTGATTTGATCTCAAGCTTGAGACGACCCCGGCCTGCGGCCTCAATCATGACCCCGGTGACACGTGGCTGGTATCTGGGAGTGACGGGCTCAGGAAAAGCGTGGGTAAAATCCATCACGCGCTTCGGATTGCGCGCCTGACCTGCCAGACTGTGCCACATGCCGGCCCAGGCCTCCGGCTGCTGGCTGAGGTGGACCACGATCTCATCGGTGGTCCATTCGATCTCATGCTCCGCCGGGCCGTGAAAGCCGAAGTCGGTGCCGAGGTGGGTGTAAGCCGTGAATGAGTTCAGGCGTTTGGTGCCGGCCTGCACCTGCTGGTTTTCATCCCGATGAATGAAATACTCCTGCACCGGCTGCCACACCAGACGGGTGGCCGGCTGCGCCATCGCCTGCGCACAAAGCAGCGCAGTGACGGCTCCGATGGTTGGGAGGAGTCGCATGAAACTCTTACGATAGTGGCAAATCCTTGGATTTGCCACTATTGCAGTGCGCAAAAATCAATTCGCCCCCTCCCAGACGGGTGGATCAGCGCTCGCTGATTGGCACGTACTTCTGGCCGTAGGGCTTGCCGACGTATTCGCTCAGCGGTCGGAAGAGGCGGTTTTCGCTCCACTGCTCCAGCACGTGGGCGGTCCAGCCGCTCATGCGGGCGATGGCGAAGATCGGTGTGAAGAGGTCCGTCGGAATGCCGAGGCTGTAGTAAACCGTGGCGCTGTAGAAGTCGACGTTGGCGTTGAGGCCCTTCTGCTCGCGCATGATCTGGGCGATGCGCTCGGACATCTGGATCCATTTGGACTCGCCCAGCTCGCTGGTGAGCTTGATGGCCATCTCGCGAAGGTGGGGGGCACGGGGGTCGAGCACCTTGTAAACGCGGTGACCGATGCCCATGATCTTCTTCTTCTGGGCCAGGGCGTCTGCCACCCAGGCGTCCACCTTGTCAGGTGAGCCGATTTCTTCCAGCATGTGGATCACGCCTTCGTTGGCACCACCGTGGAGGGGGCCTTTGAGAGCACCGATGGCGGCGCTGATGGCGGAGAACATGTCGCTGAGGGTGGAGGCCACCACACGGGCGGTGAAGGTGGAGGCATTGAAGCCGTGTTCGGCATGCAGGATGTAGGCGATGTCGAGGGTGCGTTCGGCTTCCTTGCTCGGCACTTCGCCGTTCATGAGGTAGAGGAAGTGGGCGGCTTCGCTGAGGTCCTTGCGCACAGGAGGAAGCTCCAGGCCCTGACGAGCGCGGTGGAAGTAGGCCGCGATGACACCAATCTGGGAGGTGAGACGGATGGCATTGGCCAGATTTTCGCTGACTTCGATGTCGTGGCGGCTCAGGTCATAGCAGCCTAGCATGGAAACAGCCGTGCGCATGATGTCGATGGGCTTGGCGGTTTTCGGAGCGGTTTTGAGGAAGTCGATCACGCCCTGGGGCAGCTCACGCTCGGCACGCAGCGCGGTGGTGAGCTTGTCGAGCTCGTGCTGGTTGGGGAGCTTGTTGTAGTAAAGCAGGTAAACCACCTCTTCATAGGTCAGCTTGACCAGCTCATTGATGTCGTAGCCGCAGTAGAAAAGCACACCTTCAGCGCCTTTGACCTCCCCGAGACGGGTTTCAGCAGCAACGATTCCTTCAAGACCTTTGGATACGACAGACATGGGTATTGGGCGTGGGGGTTATTGAATGGTTAGCAAATAGCGTGCTCAAACTACGCCTCAACCAAAGAGTCATTCACAGGAAAAGAAATCTTTCACCGGGGGATGCCTGCCATCCCCTGCCGACAGGAGGAGTTTTTCATTTGTGCGCAGGGTGGGCGTGGCCTAGCTGCGGTCATGACCGCACCCTACCGAGTCCTGTTTGTCTGCCTGGGCAACATCTGCCGCTCTCCCGCAGCAGAGGGGGTCATGCGGGCTCTGGTGGAGGCTGAGGGGCTGGCTGACCGCATCATGATCCGCTCCGCAGGCACGGCTGGCTGGCACACGGGCAAGCTGCCAGACCAAAGAATGCGCGGTGCAGCACAAAATCGGGGGTATGACCTCAGCAGCCGTGCCCGGCAGGTGAATGAGGATGCGCTGCGAGAAAACGACCTCGTGCTGGTGATGGACAAGCAAAACCTGCGGGATGTGAGCAGCATTGACCGCGCGAGCCAGTTTAGTGAAAAAATCCGCCTGTTCTGCGACTTCTGCTCCGAGCACGAAGAAGCCGAGGTGCCGGACCCCTATTACGGCGGGGCGCAGGGTTTTGAGCTGGTGCTGGATCTGCTGGAAGACGGCTGCCGGGGTGTGCTGGCGCACATCCGCTCAACCCTGACGTAGGATCGCCTCCGCCACGCGCATGCCATCCGCTGCTGCGGAAATAATGCCGCCGGCGTAGCCCGCACCTTCCCCGGCTGGATAGAACTGCTTCACCCCGAGGCACTCTAGGGTCTGGGTATCACGCGGGATGCGCACAGGAGAAGAACTGCGCGTCTCCACCCCAGTGAGCACGGCGTCCTCCAAAGAGAAGCCGGGCAAGTTTTTGTCGATATGCGGAATGGCTTCCTGCAACGTCTCGACGGTGTATTCCGGCAAGATTTCGCACAAATTCGTCCACAAAACGCCGGGCTGGTAGGAGGGCAGGACTTTGCCGGGACCTTTGGAGGCACGGCCAGCCAGGAAGTCTCCCAAAAGCTGCGCGGGCGCGTGGTAATTGCCGCCACCGAGCTCAAAGGCGCGACGCTCCAGCCTGCGCTGAAACTCCACCCCTCCGAGTACGCTGTCTGAGGGCATGTCCTCCGGCCGCACATCCACCATGAAGCCGCTGTTGGCATTGGCCTCGGCACGCGCATAGCTGCTCATGCCGTTGGTCACCACCATACCGGGCTCTGATGTGGCGGCGACGACGAGTCCGCCGGGACACATGCAGAAGCTGTAGGCTGCCCGGCCCGTGCCGCAGTGGGCCACAAATTTGTACGGTGCCGACCCCAGCCGCGCATCCCCAGCCCATTTCCCATAGAGGCTGCGGTCGATCAACTGCTGGGGATGTTCGATACGCACCCCGATGGAGAAGGGCTTGGCTTCAAAGGGCACCCCGTGCCTCTCCAGCATGTAAAAAGTGTCCCGAGAGCTGTGGCCGATACCGAAAATGAAGCGGGAGCCTTCAATGGTCTGCCCGTCTGCCAGCACGACAGCGCGCATCACGCCGTCTTCAATGACCACATCTGCCACCCGGGCTCCGAAACGCACCTCACCCCCGAGAGCAATGATCTCTTCGCGCACATGGCGCACCACCTTAATGAGCCGGTCCGTGCCGATGTGCGGGCGGCTTTTGACCAGAATGTCTTCGGGAGCACCGGCAGCCACCATCTCGCGCAGCAGCCAGGGGATACGGTGCTCGCGGTCGCGGATCTGGGTGTAGAGCTTGCCATCGGAAAAGGTGCCCGCACCGCCTTCGCCAAACTGCACATTCGACTCCGGATTGAAATCCCAGCCGCGGCGCCAGAAGCCGGTGACATCTCGCGCGCGATCACCCGCTGCCTTGCCACGCTCGAGCAAAATCGGCTTGAGCCCGGCACGGGCCAGCAGCAGGCCGCAAAAGAGGCCGCAGGGGCCAGTGCCCACGATGACCGGACGCCCGGCCTGGGGATGGGCCAAGTTTTGCGCGATCTCTTTATAAGTCTCATCAGCCGCAGGACCGATGCGGGGATTTTTGCCGATGCGCTTGAGGACTCGAGCCTCATCCTTTACCTCCGCCAGCAGCGTGAAGCTGAACTCCACATGGCCACGCCGGGCATCGATGGCGCGCTGTTTGACCTTGAGAGTGAGGAGTTCCTCATCTCGCACGCGCAGGAGCTTGAGCACCATGCGGCGCAGGTCATCAACCTGATGATCGACGGGGAGAAGAACCTGGGAGAGCTGCAGCATGGAAGGGGTGGGTTTGGCGGCAGTGCCAATAGCCCACGCCTACGTCATATCAACCCTACTTCGTCACCGCCGGCTTCTGCTGCGGGGGCGCATACCAGCCGAAGACCTTGTCCCCATTGAAGAGCTTGTGGTGCACAGGCGTTGTTCCGCCGTAGTCGGCAATGACGCCCGCTTTTTCGACCGTGCCCACGCGCAGGTTGGCGTAAACGTCCCCTTCGTCATAGAGCACGTGGAGTGGATCGCGAGGGCTAAGCTGCACTCCATTCACTGGCTTGACGACGGTGAACCGCCAGGTGGTGTCAATGTGCTGGATGGAACCCAGCTCCCGGTAAACGAGCGCCTTGGGGACATTCTTGAGATCATACTGCGCCGTCATATTTGCGCGCCAAGGGTCATAGGCAGGGCTGCCTGGATTGGTATAGTCCCCGGCCCAGAAACCTTGATAGGGGAGAGGGTCTGGCTGAGCAGCACGGATGGCGGCAGGAGACTGAGTAGCCGGAAAAGCATGACGCACCGGCATGGGGTCCACGCGCTCCACGATTTTGTTCACCAGCGCGAACACATCGCTCATCCGGCCATAGGTGAAGAACTGGTGGGAATCGAGCAGCTCAGACGTGGAGACCCGCGTCTTCTTGAGGGTGAGACGGTGCTCGCTGGCATTGGAGAATAGGTTGAAGCTCAGGAGATAGTCGATGTCCTTGTCGAGCACCGGGGCGCCACTCTTGTCATCTTTGGCCATGACGAGGGTCTGGGTGCCTCTCTCTGTTTCTTCGGTGCTAAGATTGAAGACGCGCATTTGTCCGCGTCGCAGCAGTTTGGTGCTGAGGCTGTCTGCCAGAGCCCTGCCGAGGTCTGGGCGGCGGGTGCCGTCCACGGTCACGTCTTCAGCGTAGATGGCCACCTTCGGTTTCTCAGCCACTTTGACATGCATATCTGCGTCAGCACGAAGCTTGGGACACAAAACCGAACTCATAAGAGCTGCTGCGACAAAAAGGAATCGGTGCTGATGCATGGCCTGTTTGTTATCAGCGCATGGTAATGGTTCAAAAAAACTTGGGAAGCGAAATCTCGCACACTCAGAAGCGCGGTTTTTGGCATGCTTCGAAAGGCATGCTGCAATGTATTACCGCTGCTCGCTGTAATAACCAAAACAGCTACAACAAACAGTCAAAATGATAGCAGCCAGTTTCACACACAGATGACATCCTTCAGATTCTTCAGAGCGGACGCTGATAAGACAGAGCTGTTCCTGACTTCCCTTGATGCAGGCAAGGCGTTGCTCGGATCCGAATCAGAATCAGTTTTGCAGAGTTTCGTTTTGCTGAAGCCCAGCGACGACGCGGCGCAGCATGGTGGAGACGAGGGCTGCCTCTCCAGCTCCAAGCCCATGCTCCACAGCCGCCTGAACACGGCGATGCAGCTCGCGCACACGCGGCTCGATTTTGCGCCCCTTGGCTGTAAGACGCACACGCACGGCGCGCCCGTCCTGCGGACACGCACGCAGAGTTACCACGCCTGATTTGGCCAGACGTCCGAGCAGAGAATTCAAAGCCGCAGCCGAACGCCGCGTGCGCACGGCGAGATCTTTGATAATGCAGCCGTCCTGCTCGTAAAGTGCAAAGAGCACCGGTGCCATGCCTGGCCGCAACAACTTGTCCAGCTGCAACTCCGCGAGAGTGCGCTCCACCAGAGCCTGGAAGTGAATGTTGGTCTGCGCAATCAGCGCCGGCAGATCATCCAAAGGAGACATCCCTGCAGGAGTCTGGGAGTCTGCTGCACGCGTGGGCAAGGAGCTGAGCTGGCGAATGAGGGAGGACATGATGCTTCAGGGGCGAAGCATTCAACCATCCAACGAAGCGGAGTTGCGAAAAAAGTTTTACGGCTTTTTCACCAGTACTTTTACCTCAACCGCGCCAATGGCCTGATGAAAAACAATCTGTGTGCCAAGCTGCTGGATGACGGTGCCTTCGTTTTTCTTTTTCCTCGCCGGCAGCGGTTCCTCAAGAACGGTCTGGATTTCGGACACATGGCCAACAGCGTTGCCACATTGATCGATCAAAGCGGAACCGCTGGAGCCGGGCGCCCAGTCCGTGGTCGCTTCAAGCCATACGGGTTTGGGGATTTCGGCACCTTCGGGCAGTTTGTCCGCCTCCTTCTTGCTCATGAAGGGGCGCTTCACGAAGCGGCTGACCATGCCCTCGCTGTAATAGCCGCGCTTGCCTGCAGGGTCGCTGAAGCACCACACGGAGTCTCCGGGGCTCACATCCAGGCTGAGCGGCAGTGGCACAAGAGGCTGGGGGGATTTGACTCTGAGAATGGCGCAGTCAGTACCCGGATTGCAGGCCAGCACCTCTGTGACAGGAAGAAGAACATCGTCCTCGTTAGCGGCCACGAGCCAGCCTTCCTTCATATTGGGCGGCGGCGCAATGACGTGCGCACAGGTGGCAACAGCGCCGTCTGCCGTGATGGCGTAACCGCCAGCCAGATCGAGGTGCCAGCGGTCGCATTTGGAGCACAGGTAAAACTGCCCCACGCGAATGTGCGCCTTGCGAGCCCGCTGCCAGCGCTCGCGTGGCGGAAGGGGCGTGGAATCTGCCGGAGGCAGAGTGATGTCACAATGCGTACGCTCCGCCTGCTCAAGCGCCTTGGTCACTGAGATCAACTCGGAGGCGGCCTGCAGCTTCTTCGCCTGCTCAGTAATCGAGACGTTAGTCCGCGCGCCCCGGCCCTCCGGATAGACCGGAACACCGGGAGCCTGCGCACCAGCGATGCTGGCGGAGACCAGCAGAAACCAAAGAGCGCAGGCGGTCTTCATGGCTCGCGATCAGCCAATCTTTTCCGAGCCGAAGTGGCCGCGCAGGGCTTCTGGGATTTTGATGGAGCCATCTGCCTGCTGGTAGGTTTCCACCAAGGCCACAAATAGACGCGCCAACGCCGTGCCGGAGCCGTTGAGCGTGTGCGGGATGCGGTTTTTGCCGTTTTCATCCTTGTAGCGCAGGTTCATGCGGCGGGCCTGGTAGTCGCCAAAATTCGAGCAGCTCGACACTTCCAGATACGTCCCCTGCCCCGGCGCCCAGACTTCGATGTCGTAAGTCTTGGCCGAGCCGAAGCCGATGTCTCCGGTGCAGAGCTCGATCACGCGATAGTGCAGACCGAGAAGCTGCAGCACTTTCTCTGCATTGGCAGTGAGGCTTTCCAGCTCGGCCATGCTCGTTTCCGGGGTGGTGATCTTGACCAGCTCGACCTTGTCAAACTGGTGCATGCGAATGAGGCCGCGTGTGCCGAGACCTGCGCTGCCGGCCTCGCGGCGGAAGCAGGGAGTGTATGCGGCGTAATTCACCGGCAGCTTTTCAAGCGGCAGGATTTCATCGCGGTGAAGATTCGTCACCGGCACCTCGGCGGTGGGGATGAGATAGAGGTCGTCCGTGGCGCTGTGATAGACCTGGTCGCCAAACTTCGGAAGCTGACCGGTGCCCACGAGGCACTCCGACTTCACCAGCAGAGGCGGGCTGATCTCTTCATAGCCATGCTGCGTGGTGTGCAGGTCCAGCAGGAAGCTGATGAGGGCGCGCTCCAGACGTGCGCCAGCACCGCGATACACCACAAAGGCGCTGCCGGAAATCTTGGCACCGGCTTCAAAGTCGATCATGTTCAAAGCGGCTCCGAGGGCGGTGTGATCCTTGGGCTGGAAGGCAAAGACGGGCTTCTCTCCCCAGACGCGCACTTCGGGGTTTTCTTCGGCGCTGTGGCCCACAGGGCAGGCTTCGTGGGGAAGATTAGGGAGGCTGAGAAGCAGGTCGCGCTGGCGGGCATCTGCTGCATCGGCTTCGTGGCCGATCTGCTCGATGCGATTGCCGATGCCGCGCACCTCCGCCTCGATGGCACTGGTGTCCTGGCCGTTCTTTTTGGCGATCCCGATCTCCTTGCTGATGCGGTTGCGGTCGCTCTGGAGCTTCTGGCGCTCGGTCTCGGCGGCGCGGCGCTGGGTGTCGATAGATATCACCTCATCCACCACAGAAGCGTAGTCCCCGCTGCGGTTGGCGAGACGCTGTTTGACCTGATCTGGGTTGTCACGAATGAGGCGGATGTCGAGCATAGGGGCGTGGAGGTTAGCGGGAGGTATGGATTTGTCGAGTGCTTGAAGGAGGCATTGACAGCCGGGATGTCAGTCCGACCTTCCGGCTGTGATCTACCTCGACGCCAACGCCACCACGCCGGTCGATCCAGCCGTGCTAGAGGCCATGCTGCCGTATTTGCGCGAGCAGTATGCCAACCCCTCCGCCAGCTACGCGGGGGGGCGGCGGGTGCGCCGTGCCATCGAGCAGGCACGTGGCCAGGTGGCTGCGCTGCTGGGTGCAGGGGCAGAAGAGATCGTCTTCACCAGCGGCGGCACGGAGTCCATCAATGCAGTGCACGCCTCCGTACGGGCCCTTTGGCCGGAGAAGCCAGAGCTCATCATTACGGGCACAGAACATGCCGCCGTCCTGGAATCTGCCAACCGCTGGGAATCCCAAGGGGGCAGAGTGGTGACCGCCCCTGTGCATCCAGATGGCCGAGTGGATCTCGATGCCCTGCGCAAGCTGGTGCGGCCGGGTATCACAGCGCTCGTCTCCATCATGTGGGCGAACAACGAAACCGGCGTCATCGCCCCGATGGATGAAATCGTGGCGCTGGCCCACGGAGCCGGAGCACTAGTTCATACGGATGCCGTACAGGCTGTGGGAAAAATGCACCTGGATGTGCGCGCCACGCCGGTGGACTTTCTGAGCCTGAGCGGACACAAGCTGCATGCGCCGAAAGGCATCGGCGCGCTCTACCTCAGCCAGCGCGCCCGGTTTGCTCCGCTGCTCGTGGGCGGTGGCCAGGAAAACGAGCGCCGCGGCGGCACGGAAAATGTGCCCGGCATCGTGGCCCTGGGAAAGGCCGCCGCACTCGCCGCCGAGCATCTGGCAGATGGCACCAAGGCCCGCATCAAGACCATGCGCGACCGCTTTGAGCATCTGGTGCATGCCGCCCTGCCGGAAGTGCGTGTGCACGGCTACCCCACGCACCGCCTGCCCACCACCAGCTTCATCTGCCTGCCTGAGACAGACGCCGCGGGCATGCTCATCCTTCTGGACAAGGAGGGAATCGCCTGCTCGGCGGGTTCTGCCTGTCATACGGGAACGCTGCATGCGTCCCATGTTTTGGAGGCCATGGGGGTGTGCCCACGCGATGCCGCCTGCACGCTGCGTTTCTCCTTCAGCCGATTCAACACCAAAGCCGACGCCGAAGCCGCCGCACATGCCGTGATCGAATGCGCCCGCAAAATGCGCGAAGCGCAGGGGTGCGAGTTTGCCGTCCTTTCCCACTGAACCATCCACTGCCATGAAATTTCACTTGCTGCGGATCCTGCTGGTTTCTCTGCTGCTCGCAGGCTGCACCGCCGGAGGACTGAGCCAAGCTTTTCCGGGGCAGTCGCTCACACTGAGCTATGACGACTTTGGCCCCGAAACGATGGCCGCTCCGTTTTTGGGGCCTCGTGGTGCGCACACGGCCATCATTGCTCATTATGGTTTTAACAACATCACCCCCTCCGGCCCCGAAGACGTGCGCTATGTGAATGTGCTGCAGAGCCTGAATTACCTGCGCCAGCAGGTGCGCAGCCTGCCTGCCACAGCCGCCAATGAGCCGCTGCGGCAGCGTCTGCGCTCCACCTATGCCCGGCTTTACCCGCTGCAGCTCAGACGTTACAACAATGCGCTGAACGGCTCATTTCTTCAGCCCTTTGGCGGCATGGACCGCAGGCTGATGCTGCCGGCCCTGCCGCCGCCAGAGATTTGATGCCGCAGATGCGGGATTGAGATTGCCTCATTTCGCAGCTAAGCATGCGGTCTCATGGCCCACCGCTTTACCTGCACCGAACGCGTCCAGTTTTCTGACACCGACATGGCCGGGATCGTCCATTTCTCCAATTTCTTTCGCTACATGGAGCGCGTGGAGCATGCCTTTTTCCGCAGCCTGGGTTTCTCCATCGTGGACCCGCTGGAGCCAGGGCAGGAGCGCGTAGGCTGGCCGCGTGTGCATGCCTCCTGTGACTACATGGCGCCGCTGAGGTTTGAAGAGGAGTTTGAGTGCGAGCTCATCGTGGAGGAGGTGCGCAGCAAAGTGCTGCGACATCTCATCCGCTTCTGGAAAAAGGACGGCACCCTGGCCGCCGAAGGCCGCATCACCGCCGCCTGTGTGCGCAAAGATCCGACTACAGGCCAGATGAAGGCGGTGGCCATTCCGCAGCGCTTTGTGGACAAGATCGAAGCCGCGCCACCGGAACTGCTGAAAAGGCCGGAGAAAATCATTCCTGGTTAAATCGAGGGCTTGCAGCAGTCATCCGCCTATTGAGAAGATGGCTTCGCCCGCCGACAAAAAGTGAACAAAGCCGTTGTGTCAGGCGTTTCTCACAGGCTATTCATTCCCCTACTTCCCACCTCAACGTGAACTCCAGCCCCCAACCCAAAATCATGCAGACCTGGCTCATCTATGCTCTCCTCACCGTGCTCTCCTGGGGTGTTTATGGCGTCATTCTCCACGCCGCACGTTCCAAGATGCCCATGGGTGCTGAGACGCCCAATGCCAGCCTGAAGGCCTTCCTCTTTGTCTGCATCGCTTATGCACTCATCGGAGTAGTGACAGCTTTTGTGCTGAAAGCCCGTGGCACGAACTGGAGCTTTACTGGTGAGACCGGCAACGGCATCCCGCTCAGCCTCGTGGCCGGCATGGCTGGCGCTCTTGGAGCGCTGACACTGGTGCTCGCCCTGGGTGCGGCAGCGACTCCCCTCATCAAAGGTGGCGGCGGCTTCGGCGTGGCTGCGGCGGCGGCTGTGATGCCCATCGTCTTTGCAGGCGCCCCGATCGTCAACACCATCACGGCCATGCTGGTGCATCCGCCAGAAGGGGGCTTCAAGTCTCTGCCGATTCCTTTCATCATCGGCTGCGTCATGGCTGCCAGTGGTGCCTTCCTTGTGGCCAAGTATGCTCCCTCCAATACCGGCGCTGCCAGCCACGCACCTGCAGCCTCCAAGCCTCACTGATCCCAGATGGCGCGACTGCTCCTTTTCGACATTGACGGTACACTGATCGACAGCAACGGCGCTGGCGGTGCAGCCATTCTTGATGCAGCGGAAGACCACTTCGGCATCCAGCGCGAGCAGCTTCCACCGCTGCATCTGGCAGGGTCAACAGACCCAGCCATCGCCATGGACGTCTTTGGGCACATGAACCGTGAGCACACCCCAGCAGAGATCACCGCATTTCTGGACCGCTATCTGTCCCACCTGCAGCGCCGCCTGCAGGCGGAGGATTTCGCCGGCTACACCCTGCCTGGAGTGACTCAGCTGCTGGAAGCCCTGCGCGGCGAAAGCACAGCGCATCTGGGCCTGCTAACCGGCAATGTGAAACGCGGTGCGGTCATCAAGCTCTCGCGCCATGGTCTTTACGAACACTTCATTGAAGGCGGTTTTGGCAGCGACCACCATGACCGCAACCAACTCGGTCCCGTGGCGTTGAGCCGAATGCAGGATGCCACCGGCACCACGTATGACATCACCGATGTCATCGTCATCGGTGACACGCCGAAGGACATCCGCTGTGCCGAAGCTTTTGGGGCCAAGTGCCTCGCCGTGGCCACCGGCCAGTATTCGTACGCAGAGCTCAGCGCTTTGAATCCCTGGCGCTGCGTGGAGTCGTTTGCCGATGTGCCTGCGACGGTGGATCTGCTGCTACGAGACTGATTTCTCATGAGCGCCACCTCAGACGCCACGCGTGCCATGCGGCTCTCGCTCGCCGTGGGCTTCCTGATGCTCGTGCTGAAGGTAGGTGCTTACGTGCTGACGGGATCGGCAGCCATTCTCGGCGACGCAGCGGAGTCCGTGGTGCATGTGGCGGCAGTGATGTTTGCCGCCTTCAGTCTCGGCCTGCTGAACAAGCCGGCGGATGAAGACCACCCGTATGGGCATAGCAAGATCGCGTTTTTCTCCGCCGGTATCGAGGGGGGACTGATCATCGTGGCCGCCCTCTTCATCATCTATGAGTCCGTGCGCCGCCTGCTGCTGCACCTGCCCCCAGCCAATCTGGACAAGGGCCTGGCTTTGACAGCGCTCACGATCGCCATCAATGCGGCGCTGGGCGCCTACCTGATCCGCACAGGAAGAAGGCAGGGCTCGCTGATTCTCGAAGCGAACGGCAAGCACGTGCTGACGGATGTATGGACAAGTCTGGGAGCCATCGTAGGACTGGGCTTGGTGGCGCTGACCGGCTGGCACAGCTGGGACTCCATCTGCGGCCTGCTCATGGCTGCCAACATCATCTGGACAGGCTACGGGCTCATGCGCCAGAGCATCGGCGGACTGATGGATACCGCAGATGCGAACCTCAATGCCGCGCTGGACGCCGCCCTGCGCCGCGAGACGGAAAAACACGGCCTCAAATTCCATGCCCTGCGCCACCGTGACGCCGGAGAAATGCACTATGTGGAAGTGCACCTACTTTTTGACGACGACATCATGTTGCGCGATGCGCACCGCATCGCCACAGAGATCGAAACTGCCGTGCAGGCCAGTGTGACCAACCCCGTGCTCATCACCACACATCTGGAATGCCAGGGCGATCACGATGAGCTTCATCAGCATGGCGAATCCAGCGACCCTCACCGCATCCGCGCATGATCCCGCTGGATGCCAGCACCCTGAACGCCTCCGGGCTGCCCTGGCATGTCCGAGTGCTGGATGAGGTGGGCTCCACCAGTGACTGGCTGAAGCAAAATGCGTCTGAGCTGCCGACAGGGACAGTGGTATTTACCGAATCACAGACTGCAGGTAGAGGTAGGCGCGAGAACCGCTGGATCGCGCCACGCGGGAAAGACCTGATGTTCTCGCTGCTGCTGAAGCCAGAGGCACCGCTGGAGAAGTGGCCCCGCATCACCACACTGGCTGCACTTGGAATCTGCAAAGCCATCGAGGCCGAGCTGCCGCTGCAGCCGCGCATCAAATGGCCAAACGACATCTATCTACAAGACCGCAAGGTCAGCGGCCTGCTGGCAGAAACCGTCTCCACACGCGAAGGCATGCGAATCGTGCTGGGAATCGGCCTGAATGTGAACGCGCTGGATTTCCCGCCTGAGTTGAACGCCACCTCCCTGCTGCGTGCGGTTGCCAGCCCAGTACTGCATGAGATCGACCGCAATGCCCTGGGCTGCCGCCTGCTGGGAGCACTCCATGCGGAATTTTCACGCATCGACGAAGATTACACCTCAGCGATCGCCGAGGTGCGTGAGCGCAGCTGGCTGATTGGCCGACAGATCCGCTGTCGTGTGGAGGGACACCCCACCCATGGGCGCGTGCTGGATCTGAATGAAGAAGGACATCTCATCATCGCTATGCCGGACGGCACAACCGCCACGCTAACCAGCGCTGAAGAGGTGAGAGATGCCAGCGCGTAGAATGGCACCCACACAATACTAAGATTTATTTCTTAGTAATACAATCTCTGCTAAATTACCCACTTGAGAATTTAGCCGCGTCATATTTAGGATGCGAGCCTTCAACAGGCATTCTTTTCCCATGAGCGATGACGCAAACTTCCCAATCCCAGAAGAGGAGAACATGATTGATCCCCCCGCATTTCCCACTCTGGAGGAAATGGCGGAACTGCTGCCCCAGTATGAATTTCACAACGTACTCGGCGTCGGTGGCATGGGGGCGGTGTACCTCGCACGCCAGGCGACTCTGGACCGCTGGGTGGCCATCAAAATGCTTCCTGTCTCCGCCGCTCAAAATGAGGAGGACGCCCAGAGGTTCATTACAGAGGCACGCTCCATGGCCAGACTGAGCCACGCCAACATCGTGGCGGTGTATGACTTTGGTCAGACAGCGCAGGGCCACCTCTATCTCGTCATGGAGTATGTGGATGGGCTGGACCTGCACCGTCTCATTCACAGCGAGGAGCTGCCCGCCGAACGCATCCGAAGTCTCGTGCCCCAGATATGCGATGCGCTGGAGTATGCCCACACCCACGGCATCGTTCATCGCGACATCAAGCCCGCCAACATTCTTATTACTTCGAACTGGCAGCCCAAGATCGTGGATTTTGGCCTGGCCAAAGACAAGAACCAAGAGACCGGGGACGCGTCTGAATACGGCACTCCTGACTATGCAGCCCCTGAGCGCCTGCAGCCGGATGCCCAGGTGGACCACCGTGCAGACATCTATTCCCTCGGAGTGGTGATTCATGAAATGTTCACCAAGCTCACGCCACGAGGCGCTGGTGCAGCCGCCGGCCAGGGATTGCCTCCGGAATATGCCAGCATCGTGAGCCGGTGCATGATGACAGACCCTGCACGGCGATTCCAGAGATGCGGAGAGATCAAGGCTTTCCTGAATGCGGCCACGATTGCAGCCAAAGCTCCAGCCCCGGCTGCGCCGGTGCATCGTCCACCACCAGCACAGCTCCAAGCCAGAATCCGCCAGCCAGGCGCCCCGCCGGTACAAATGCGCCAGGGAGGTATGCCCGGATGGGTATGGGCGGCAGCCTGCCTGGCCCTGCTGGCAGCAGCTGGTGGCTGGTATGTCAAACAGCAGCAATCTTCCTCTGGGCCGAACGCACCACAGACACAGGCGGCTTCAAATTCCGCCGCATCATCGGAATCTGCAAACTTGGGCAAAGCCGTACCACCCAGCGTGATCAGCGACTCGCCCGCAGGACCTTTCAAGCCACCAGCCGGAGACTTCTCCGTTCTCAAACGACTCACCGGTCATCGTGAAATGGTTTATGCCAGCGCAGTGTTGCCGGATCAGCGCCGGGCCATTTCGGGAGGACATGATGACACGCTGATCATGTGGGATGTGGCCACAGGAGCTGCCATCAAACGCTTTCCTTCGCCCGTGGGAGATATTCATGGCATTGAGGCGGCGTCGGATGGCCATCGTGTCCTGCTTTATTCCATGCGCACCCAGCAGGTGGCGGTGTTTGATCTCGATGAGGGCAAAACCCTCGCGAGCATCAAAGCACCGGACAACCGTCTGACCCTCGCCACCTGGGCGGCAGACCAGAAGAGCGCTTATCTGCTCTGCAACAAACCCAACGGCGGTGTCTATGTCTGGGACCTGTCCCAGGATGGTGTGCTGAAGCAGTTCTCAGAATGGCCCCGGGCTGCCTACTCCATCATCACGCTGCCGGCGCAGCCACCTGCCAATGAACCCCAGCTTTTGGTGGTGGGCAGCACAATGAAGCCCAATCCCAACCTGGGCCCCAACTCCAACCAGCCTCTCGTGATGGACAAGCCCTGGGCGGCGCTCTTCACCGAGCCCGGGCACCGCATCATCAAAGATCTGCCGGATTACACAAGCATCCGGAACCGCATGTCCCTCTCTCCCGATGGCACCACCGTGCTGGCGGGCCAGGGCAGTCTTTTTCTTCTGGATGTGCCGGCGCTGACCACACGCTTCATGATGCCTGTCACAGGAAATATCGGCTGCAGTGCCAGCGCCTGGGCGGCAGCCGGTCGCCTGGTCATCGCCGCGTATTCAGACGGCAGTCTGCGAATCCGCGAGGCGGAGACAGGAGTGGAACTGGCCTCATTGAAAATCGAGCTGCGCGCCAACTCGATCAAGATCTCTCAGGACGAATCCTGGCTGCTGGTCTCGGCCTTCCCCATGGATGTCAAAAACCCGGGCCCCAATGACTTTGACGTGCTCGTCATACGTCTGCCGGAGCTGAACAATCTGGGCTCAGATCAAAGTTTTCGCAATCTGGCCAAACGCCAGAATGCCATGCTGGAAAAGTTTGACCCCGAGCTGGCCGCCTTGCGCAAGAAGGCAGTGCCGAGCGACTCGCTGGCCAATGACGAGCAGGTGCTGCTTCAGATTCAAGATCTCACCAGCAAATACGGTGCTGCACTGAAAAGGACAGCAGCCACAGCGCCACCGAATGACCAGCAGGCCATGCTCAGAGAAGCAGATGCCATCGCAGCTGGCCAATCTGTGCCAGGCCCAGCAACAGACTCCGCCACCACTGGAGAGCATAAGCGCCTGCGTGGGATCTACCGCCAGCAGATTGCACAAATGGAGCAGCGCCGCTCTGAGGCGCTCAATACTGCATTCAAATCCCTCGAAGCCGCAGTGCAGCCCCTTTCCACGAGCCGTGAGCAGAGCAGAGACAGAATGGGGCAGGCGCGCTGTGCCGCCCTGCTGGCCAGCCTGGCCATGCCTAAATCCTTCTCTGCTTTTGCGCCAGTCTCTGTGGCAGAGAGCGCCGTGGAAAAGGCTCCTGCCGCGCCAAAGAACGTGGCTGCTGTGACGCCGCCTGTGCGCCAGCCTACAGTGCCAATACCCGCTGCGTCAGCTCCCAAAGCCCCCTTTGCGAATAATGTACGGCTGGAGGTCGCCATCGGACGGCCCTCGAAGATCGAAGGCGGTGACTTGGACGATGAAATGCAGGTGATGAATCCGCGGGTGAAACTGACCAACAATTCCACTTCCCAAAGCTACGACGGCTACACAGTCAATTTCATGCTCCTGGGAGAAAGCACCATCGACATGAAAGTCTTCAAGGTGCTGCAGCGCGTGGATTTTGCCGTGAGTCTGCCCGTCCGGCAGACCTTTGAAAACAAGCTGCCCACTGTGACCACCCAATATGACACCACCGGGGCCAAGTTTGGCTACAAATACTCTGGCTGGGTGGTGCAGGTGCTCAGCCCGCAAGGGGAGATCGTTTTCACCAAATCCACCTCGGCCAGTGTGGAAAAACTGCCTGATCTGGTGAAGACGCTTAAGGCGGACCAATGCTATGACAAAAAGCTCTCAGCAGTGGGGGAGCCAGTACTGCGCTTTTGACCCGGCCGCAGCCGAGCCGGGTGTGTTCTTGATTGAACTGCACGCCACCTCAGACTATGTGGCTGGCCGCCCATGTTCCGCGCTCTACTCACGTCCCGTCTTCAAGCAGCCTTCACCGCCGCAGGCATCGCCCTGCCGGAGGGCTTCACCCCTGGTGTCGTCATCGCATCCGACACGCGCTTTGGCGACTACCAGAGCAATGCGGCGATGATTCTAGCCAAGCAGCTGAAGATGAATCCGCGTGCCCTGGCAGAGCAGATCAAGGCGGCGCTGCAGGTGGAGGACTTATGTGAAAAGGTAACAGTGGACGGCCCCGGCTTTTTGAATCTGACGCTCAGTGCTGGCGCGCTGGCCCAGAGGCTCTCCGTCATCGTCAAAGACGATCACGTGGGTGTGCCCCCAGTAGCACAGCCAAAGACCATTGTGGTGGACTTTTCCGCCCCGAACATCGCCAAGCCCATGCACGTGGGCCACATCCGCAGCACCTTCATCGGCGACTCGCTGGCCCGTGTGGCACGCTTCATCGGCCACAAGGTCATCACCGACAACCATGTGGGCGACTGGGGCACGCAGTTTGGCATGATCATCCACGGCTGGAAGACGCAGCTCGATCAAGCCAAGCTGAAAGCCGACCCGATCCATGAGCTGGTCAGTGTTTACAAAGCCGTGAACGCTGCCACCAAGGCGGACGAAGCCGTGCTCGAAATCTGCAAGGGTGAGCTGGTGAAGCTGCAACAGGGCGATGCTGAAAATCTCTCGATCTGGAAGGAGTGCGTGCGCCTCACGCTGGAGCAGCTGGAAAAGGTGTATGGTGCGCTAGACATCAAGTTTGACCACTACCTTGGCGAAAGCTTCTACAACGACGCACTCGCTCCGTTGGTCGCAGACATGCTGAATCAAGGCATCGCCACCATCAGCGACGGAGCCACCGTGATCTTCAGTGATGGCAGCGTGAAGCCAGAGAACGACCCCTTCCTGATCCGTGAGAAAGATGAGTGGAAGGCTGCGCCCTGCATCATCCGCAAAGGCGATGGCGGCTTCCTCTATGCCACCACCGACCTAGCCACCATCGACTACCGCGTGAAGGAGTGGAAGGCCGACGAAATCTGGTACGTCGTCGGCGCGCCACAGCAACTGCACTTCCGTCAAGTCTTCGCCGCCGCACAACGTCGCGGCGTGACCACCAAGATGATCCACATCGCCTTTGGCAGCATCCTGGGGCCGGACGGCAAGATGTTCAAAACACGCAGCGGCGAGACGGTGGGCCTGCTGGAAGTGATTGATGAAGCCATCGAACGCGCCCGAGCCGCTGCCGATGAAAAGGAACAGGGTCTCAGCGATGCGGAGAAGGACGAGATCGCCCGCATCATCGGTGGCGGCTCCGTCAAGTACGCCGAACTGAGCCAGAACCGCCTGACCGACTACAAGTTTAGCTGGGACAAGATGCTGAGCCTGCAGGGCAATACTGCGCCTTACCTTATCAACGCCTACGTGCGCACCCGCAGCATCTTCCGCAAGCTGGACGGTCAGGTGACTCTGACTGACGACCTCGCAATAACCGAGCCTGCTGAGCGTGCCCTCGCGATGAAGCTGGCGCAGTTTGCCGAAAACGCCCACGACCTCCTGGACGATCATCGCCCGAACTTGCTGGCCAACTACCTTTACGAACTGGCCAACACCTACCACAGCTTTTACGAGGCCTGTAATGTGCTGCGCTCCGAAGGCACCGTGCGCAACACCCGCCTGACTCTCTGCGAGGCGACTGGCCGCGTGCTCAAGACCGGCCTCGGGCTGCTGGGCATTCAGACGACGGAGAGGATGTAGCTCTTCTTTGTGCTTTCGGTCTCGACATTTCCAGGCGGCATCCAGTAGCTTCGCCGCATGCGTGCGCTCTGCTGTTTTGTGCTCTTTGCCACATCTGTTTCCGCGCAGAAGGATGGCATGCATACCCAGACCTTTCCGCTCAAGAAGGAATTGATCGGCGGAGATACATTTGTCCGCCCCAACCAGCTTGAGCAACTAAACCCCATAGGTTTTCAAAATCCTCGGACACCATTTGAGGGGATCGATCCAGATGAAGCAGTAGGAGCGACGGCGCCACGCCAGACGGCCAAAGCCGTGCTGCTTAACGAAGGCATTCCTTTCCCCCCGGGAGCTACGGCGGAGTTTAACCCGCAAAGCGGACTGATTTCTGTGCACAATACGCCCGAGAACCTGAAGCACACGCGGCTTTTCCTTGAGTCATTTGAGCCTGATCTACCGCTCAATGTCTCTTATCTAGTCACGGTGATCGAGGCACCGGGGGAAGTCATACGCCAGGCCAGCGCTGCTGCGGTAAACGCCCAGGAATGCAGCAGTCAGCTCTCGACATTGCTCACGGCAACGAAGCAACCTGGCTCAAACGTACGCGTAGTCGGAGATGCCTTTCTCGAATCAGAAAGCGGTCACCGCTCCACTTTCTCCAGCGTTCAGCAACACATCATCCCTACAGGCATAACAACCCAGTCAAAAAGTGGCATGAGCCTCGACTTGGATTTGCTGGGATCTGGCCTGAAATTTGAAGTCGAAACTGGACAGGAAGAGCAGGAGATCAGCATCACTCTCGAAGTAAACAGCCTCCCGCCATCCACAAAGATGCTGGCCTTCGGCCACTCGGCGAAAGACGAGGCAGGCACATTTCCAGCGACTTCCATCTGGCAATCAAATTTGGCCACCTACCTCAACTGTGAATCAGGACATACGCGACTGGTTTCCGTGACCAAACCTCAGGGCCCAAAGGATAATAATACGCTTTGGGCAGTCTTTCTCACCGTCTGCCGCCAGCGCATCTCAACTACCGGGCAGCCTTTTGCTTCAGCCGTGGAACTCACAGGCTCCAGCCACCAGGCTGCTGTGCTCAAAAAGATTGTTTTTGATCTCCCGCAAGGCTTCCTGTCGTTCTTTCTCAAGGAGCAGACTCCGGAATACCTGCAAAGGTGGCTGGAAAGCAATGGTCTGGAAAAAATCCATGGAGCCAGCGCCTGCGAAAGAGATGCCAAACTGGAAGTCATCAACACCCAGGAAAACATAGAACGCATCCATGGCATTCTGCGTGAAATGAGGCGCTCCCTGCCCAAAACAGCAACCTTCACCTTGAATACCATTCAGGCGCCAGCCGATCTGCTGCGTGACCTGACACGAGCCCACGCAATGCATGGTGACCATGAGGCACTATGGCGTGCGCTGGAGGCAACTGTTTCAAAAGGAGCGGCTTCGTATATCAATACCACACAGATCACCACTGACTCGGGTATTCGCTCATTCCACCATTCAGGAAGCGAAGGCACATGGATCAGCGAATTTTCCATCAACAAAGACGAGCAGGTATCAGTCGACTTTGAAAAGCACGAGACCGGGAGCATGATCGAACTGGAGGCATGGCTGCCAGAGCAGGATGAGCACATTCAAATTCATCTCACTCATGACTTGCAGACCGGACCGATGACCATGGTCCATCACGCATTTAAACAACCCACGTCAGGTCAGTCATTTGAGCTGCCACTGCCGGCCCAGCACACAGCCAGGACCACCCACAGTTTTTCCATGACACCCGGCGGCATCAGACTTGTGTCCATCTGCCGTCCAACTGGCGAGGTGAAGTCTGATGTGCTGTGGGCTACATTCATTTCATGCGAAGTTGTGCCGCACATCCCATCCAAGCGCACCCCGCTTTTCTCCAGCACATCTGAGCAGGGAGAAATCGCCAAACACAAACTAGAAACTCGTGTGTTTAAGACGCCCCAGGGCTTTTTTTCTTCAGCTTCACCGGGGTGGGGTCCCATCACCGCAGAAGCAGCCAGGCAAGCACTCGCAGCTGCTGGCGTCAGCATGGATCCAGAAGCGGATGTTTACGTATCGAATGATTCTGGCATTCTGCGAGTCAAGGCCACCAGTACGTGCCTCGATCAGATCGATGCCGCCCTCAAGAAAACTGCAGACCACCTCAGCCAGACCGTCGTTGTGCATGCTCATCTTTTTGAAGGCCCCGGATCATACGTACGTAGCGCGGCACAAAGTGTGGGACGTCAAGCCGACCACTCCGGGCTGCTGAGCAAGCTGCAAACCGATGCCAAAATAGGAAAGGTGAAATATGTAACAACCCTCCGGGTCGAAACCAAGGGGGGCGTCAGAACACAATCAGAACAAGTGCGCCAGATACAACAGCTCACGGGCATCCGACCTTTGGAAAATGAAGGTGCTGAATTCATCATGGAAATGTGCAAGCATGGGCATCTTCTCACTTTGGAGCCTAAAATCCGCGCCGACGAAGAAGCCGCCGTCATGGAGTTCACCTTGGAGTTTGGTGACACTGATCCTGTTCAACGACAGGAACACTTGATCGACACTCACGGCAGAAAGCTCGACTTTCCTCTGATCGAGGTTCCTGTCTCCAAACTCACCTCTGCAGTCACGATGTCACCTGGCACCGCAAGGCTCATATGGATTTTCCGCCCCCAGGATTCCAAGGACGACCGCCTTCAGATCTTGTTTTTCCAGTACATCCTCGATTAATCGTGCTGCCAAGGGCGGACAACCGAGGTGCAGACTCCAGCTCGGCTCTATGTTCAAAAGCCAGATAGCTGCAAATAGACTTAACAGGAGTCGATTGCGAATGCAGCGATTCTTTCCGCAGACTGGAGAATTGGTAGTATCTCCTGATTCACCTCTCTGAGGGGAAATGTGGAACTTCGTCTCTGCAGCTTCGTTTACGAGGCATGCTACGCCTCATCACCGCCTTGCTCATATTATCCAGCTTGTCACACGCTGCCACACCCGAACTGGCTTTCCCTGGCGCAGCAGGATTCGGCGCTTTCACCAAGGGTGGCAAAGGAGGAAAAGTCATCGAAGTCACCCGGCTGGATGATGATCTGAAAAATCCGCCGGAAGGCTCTTTCCGCTGGGCAGTGCTGCAGAAGGGTGCGCGGGTGGTGAAGTTTCGTGTGGCAGGAACGATTGTGCTGCAGGACGCGGTGGAGATCCGGGAGCCGTTCATCACCATCGACGGGGGAGATGCGCCGGGCATGGGCGTGTGCCTGCGGGGCGGGTCGCTGGAGTTCAAGGACACGCATGACATCATCGTGAGAAACATCCGCGTGCGGCTGGGCGATGAGACGACGAAGCGCAAAAACCGTGAGCGAAAGCTAAAGAGGCCGGAGCATTCGAATGCGCTGGACTGTATCGGCCTCACCCGCTGTCGGGATGCGATCATCGATCATGTCTCCACCTCCTGGAGCTGCGATGAGCTTTTCAGCGTGGTGCACTGCCAGAACGTGACAGTGCAGTGGTGCCTGCTGGCGGAACCGCTGAGCAATCCCGAGCTGCATCCGTATGGCGACAACCACGCCTTCTGCTTCAACTCCAGTGCGGACACGATGAGCGTGCATCACTGCCTCTTCGCCCGTTACGTGATGCGTGGCCCGCAGTTTGAAGCCAATGACATGCGCAAAGGCGATGACTACGCGGTGCAGATGGAGGCGGTGAACAACGTCATGTTTGACTACCAGAAATCGGGATCGCGCTTCACCACGGGCGTGGAAGACCACAAGGATGAGGCGACGCCCAAGGGCTATGCTTTTCAGTTCATCGGGAATGTGTACCGGGCAATCCGGAGCGCGATGCCATCTCGGCCGTGATGAAGCATGGGGTACACCCCGGGGTGCGTGCCTTTGTGGATGATCCAAAGCAGGTGCGTCTCAGCGACACCAAGGGGAGAGAGAATCTGATGGAGGATGCCTTGAAGCAGCTGCGGCACGCTCCTGTCTTCTCCTCCCCCGCCCCGATCCAGCCTGAAAAAGCCGAGGAGGTGCTGCGCGGGGTATTGGAGAGCGCCGGCTGCTCCCACAAACGCGATGCCGTAGATCAGCGCATCATCTCTGATGTCCGTGCAAAACGCTTCCAGAAGATCGTGCGATCTCAGGATGAGGTGGGCGGCTGGCCCAGCCTGACGGAGTAAGGAATCGCTGGCATGCCGGCCATTCGTCATTCATCATTCATTCCTCGTCATTTCCCGCCATGCCCGTCCCACTTCTCGACGTCAACGCCCAGAACCTCCCCCTCGAATCCGAACTCCAGGCTGCCTTCACGCAGGTGCTGCATCATGGCAGGTTCATCATGGGGCCGGAAATGGAGACCTTTGAAAAGGAAGTCGCTGAAATGGTGGGCGTGAAGCATGCCCTGTCGGTCTCCTCCGGTACCGATGCTCTGCTGCTGGCCCTCATGGCGCTGGACATCAAGGCCGGGGACGAGGTGCTCTGCCCTGCTTTCACCTTCTTTGCCACGGCGGGAGCGGTATCACGTCTGGGTGCCGTGCCGGTTTTCACTGATGTGTGCCCGATCTGCTTCAACCTGGATGTGAACGATGCGCGGAAGAAGATCACCGCCAAGACCAAGGCGATCATCCCCGTGCACCTCTTTGGCCAGTGCGCTGACATGATCCCCATCCTGGCCCTGGCCAAGGAGCATGGGCTGAAGGTGATCGAAGATGCCGCACAGTCCATCGGAGCTAGGTATCGCGGGACGAGCAGCGGAACGATGGGAGACTTTGGCACCTACAGCTTCTTCCCCAGCAAGAACCTCGGCGGCTTCGGCGATGGCGGCATGCTGGTGACGAATGACGACGGCCTGGCCGAATACGCCCGCGTACTGCGTGTGCACGGCGGCAAGCCCAAATACTACCACCACTATGTGGGGGGCAATTTCCGCATGGACACGCTGCAATGCGCCCTGCTGAGCGTGAAGCTGAAGCGCTATGCCCAGTACACCGCAGACCGCCAGCGCAATGCGGCCCACTACATTTCAGAACTGACCAAGCTGCCCGGGGTGGTGCAGGCGGATCCCGCCCACTGCAAATGCGTGACCTCCCAGGACGAATGGCTGGTGGCACAGGATGCCAAGATCGTGCTACCGGTGAGCTACGCGCACAACGAGCACATTTGGAACCAGTTCACCATCCGTGTGCTCGGCGGACGCCGTGATTCGCTGCGTGACCACCTGGTATCCAAGAAGATCGGCTGCGACATCTACTACCCCGTCACACTGGACCAGCAGAAGTGCTTTGCTGATCTGCCAGCGGCGTCACTCTCAGGCTGCGAGGTGGCACATCGCGTGGCTGGCGAGGTGTTGAGCATCCCGATCTACGGAGAGCTTACCGAGGCCCAACGCCTGGAAGTGGTGGCCGCCATTCACGAGTGGCTGGCCTGAAAATCGCCAAGGCTAAGAAGCGGCACGGATGACGCAGAGATGGCTCGCAGAGTCATCCCATTGGGCGGTTTTAGCCACTCGCCTCTCACCTCGTTCATGCGGGCCATTTTGCCCACATCTGTATTTTACAAGGGCTCGATTTCGAGCCCCTAGCGAACGCAATCAGGGCTTTACTGGAGCTGGAGCGGCGGGAGCCGCAGGCGCAGCCGGGGCAGCGGCGGAAGGAGCTGGTACTGTAGGAGCAGCTGGAGCTGGTGCAGGCGCCGAGGGCACTGGAAGCGGAGCCGGAGTCACAGGTGCAGGGACTGGGGCAGGAGCAGAAGGCTGCAAGGAAGGAGCAGCCTGTGGTGCAGGAGCCATGGCTGGAGCAGGTGCGGCCTGAGGAGCGATGGTGGGGCGAAGGCCGCCGTCAGCAGCATTCAGCTTGATGTTTGGCACGCCAGGAATAGCAGCCGCAGCAGGCTTGGGCTCCACCTTCGGAGCCGGGGGAGGATCGACTTCCTTGGTCGGCAGCGAAGCAGCGATCCAGCCGAGGCGATTCTGGCTGATGGTCTGGTACTCCTGCGCGTCTGGGAACTTGGCGGCGAGGTCTTCGTAAGCCTTCTTGGCTTCGTCGGCCTTGCCCTGTGCCCAGAGCAAATCACCAAGACGCACCTGCGCCAGAGGGGCAGCTTCACTGGAAGCAGATTCGTTCACGATGCGCTCAAAGACGGCCTGCGCCTCATTGCTTTCGCCCATGGCATCCAGCTTTGTGCCGAGGCCCAGAAGGGCGAAGACAGCGAGCGGGTGGCTGGCATTCTTGGAGGTGAACTCCTTGAGAGCTTCCACCGCGGAGGATTTCTTGTTCTGGTCCCACAGCAGGTCCGCCTTCAGCAGCAGAGCGTTGGCAGCGGCATTGGTGCCGGGGTAGCGGGAGATCACGAGATCACAGTCCTCAACTGTCTTGGCTGCCGTAAAGGCCTCGGCCGCTTCGTTCGCCTTGAGAGTGCCCTGATGCTTGATGAATCCAAAGGCGATGATCCCAGCCACCACGATGATGAAGAGCCAGACGATCTTGCGGAGGTTGTCCTCCATGAACTTTTCCATACCGGTGGCCGGAAGTTCTTGGGAAGCGTAGTCGAGTTGAGACATAGAAGATAGGTTGGGGAGAATCGGGTGAGCGAAAGGCTCAAAGGGGGACAAACATTGAATGACGAGGGCTGGGGTGGCAGCTCAAGGATTCCGCCTCCGGGCCTCTCTTCATTCGACTTTTGTCGTAACGGCGCTTACGCACCCACTTTCGCACGGGCTTCGTCAGCCAGAGCGGTGGAGAGGTAGCGCTCGCCGGTGGAGCAGGCGACGGTGACGATCAGCTTGCCGGCATTTTCCGGACGCTTGGCCACCTCGATGGCGGCGCAGACGTTGGCACCGGTGCTGATACCGACGAGGATACCCTCTTCCTTGGCCAGACGACGGGCCATGGCAAAGGCATCATCATTGCTGACTTTGATACACTCGGTGATCTGTGCGTTTCCAGCACTGTCCTTCAGGTGCAGGTTGGCAGGGACGAAGCCTGCGCCGGTGCCTTGGATCTTGTGCGGTCCGGGCTGCACAGGCTGGCCTGCCAGCGTCTGATTGATGACCGGGGAGGCTTCAGGCTCCACAGCGATGGCGGTGAAGCTGGGCTTGCGGGGCTTGATGACTTCCGTCACACCGGTGATCGTGCCACCCGTGCCCACAGCGGCCACGAGGATGTCGATCTTGCCATCGGTGTCGGCCCACAGCTCTTCGGCAGTGGTCTTGGAGTGGATGGCCGGATTGGCGGGGTTTTCAAACTGCTGCGGCATCCAGGCATTGGGAGTGCTGGCCACGAGCTCGGTAGCCTTGGCGATGGCGCCCTTCATGCCCTGGGCACCTGGGGTGAGCACGAGCTCAGCACCCAGCAGGGCGAGCAGCGTGCGGCGCTCCAGAGACATCGTCTCAGGCATGGTCAGGATGAGCTTGTAGCCTTTGGCGGCGGCGACAAACGCAAGAGCGATACCGGTGTTGCCGCTGGTAGGCTCGACGATGATGGTGTCCGGTGTCAGGATGCCGCGCTTTTCTGCGTCCTCGATCATGGCCATGCCGATACGGTCTTTCACGCTGCCGAGCGGATTGAAGAACTCGCACTTCAGAGCGATCGTAGCATTGAGGCCAGCAGTCACTTTGTTCAGCTTCACCAGCGGTGTTTTGCCGACGGTTTCGACGATGTTGTTGTAGATGCCCATGATGAGTTTGGAGTTAGCGGTGGAAACGTGACCGGAAAAGCCGGCGGCTGTACGAGATTAGTGCTGGTTGCAGAATTCTTCGAAGCGATCCATGCCGGCGTTGATGACGTCGAGACCGGTGGCGTAGCTGAAGCGCACGGTGTGCTCGGCACCAAAGGCCACGCCAGGAACGATGGCGACTTTCTGCTTGCTCAGGAGCTTCTCACAGAAGTTCACGCTCTTGATCTGTGTAGGCTCGATGTCCACCAGGAAGTAGAATGCTCCCATGGGCTCCACCACACGGATGTTCTTGATGTTGTTCAGACGGCCCAGCATGTACTGACGGCGGACGTCGAACTCATCGCGCATGTCGCTGACGATCTGCTGATCCATCTGCAGGGCGGCCAGAGCACCATACTGGGCAAAGCTGGTCGGGTTGCTGGTGGTGTGGCTCTGGATGGTGTCGATGGCGTCGGCGATCTTCTTGGGAGCGGCGGTGTAGCCGAGGCGCCAGCCGGTCATGGCGTAGGCCTTGGAGAAGCCATTGATGGTAATGGTGTGATCGTAGATCTCCTTGCTGAGGGAGGCGATGCTGACATGCTCGTGGCCGCCATACACCAGCTTCTCATAGATTTCGTCAGAGAGGATCACGATGCCCTCGCCCACAGCGATCTCGGCCAGAGCCTTGAGCTCTTCACGGCTGTAGATGGAACCGGTGGGGTTGCCAGGGGTGTTAAGGATGATCATCTTGGTCATCGGGGACATGGCGTCCTCGAACTCCTCGGGGGTAAGCTTCCAGCCGTTTTCGCGCTTGGTTTCCACGATCACGGGGATTCCGCCGACGATGCGCACCATTTCAGGGTAGCTGGTCCAGTAGGGGGCGGGGATGATGACCTCGTCTCCGGGATTCACGCAAGCCAGAATGGCGTTGTAGCAGGAATGCTTGGCACCGCAGTTGACGCTGATCTGGGAGGGGTCGTACTGCACATTGTTGTCCACCATGAGCTTGGCGGCGATGGATTCGCGCAGTTCCAGGATGCCGGCGCTCTCGGTGTAGCGGGTCTTGCCGGAATTCAGAGCCTCAGTGGCGGCGGCGATGATGGGGGCGGGGGTGTTGAAGTCGGGCTCACCGGCACCAAAGCTCAGCACGTCCACGCCCTGCTTCTTCAATGCCTTCGCCTGGGCGGTGATGGACAGGGTCATTGAAGGGGCTACTTCGGCGATGTTCTTGGCAATAAAATCCATGGTCAGAGGTGGTTGAACGGGTGAAAAAGCTGGGGGCGGTCTATAAAGGCGGGGGCGGGATGTTTGTCAATCATTCCTCCCACCACCGCCAAAGGGCGGCTTGTGCGCAGCGCAGGGCCGTTTTAGTCATGCAGTCCATGAATCAGTCACGCCCCAAACCCACCTCCGCCCGTCAGTCAGCCGTCCCCATCCGAGGCATGGCGCTGGATGTGCTGGGAGAATGGGCTGCGGGGGACCGCTTTGCCGCCGACCTCATGGACCGCATGCAGCGGGAGAACTACCTCAGCCAGCCAGACGCCGCCTTTTTGCGGGACATCGTGCTGACCACCCTGCGCAATCTCTCGCTGCTTGACCACTGGATCGCCGTGCTCACCGAGGACAAGCACCTGGACCACCGGAGCCGCTGGGGGCTGCGCATCGGCCTATGCCAGATATTGATTCTCAAGGTGTCAGAGCATGCAGCAGTGAATGAAACGGTGGCCGCCACCGGCCGTGCGCGCAGCCTCATCAATGCCGTGCTGCGCCGGGCCTGCCGGGAAACCGAGTCCCTGCTGGCCATGCCTGCCACCCTGCCGCTGGAGACGCGCACCTCCCACCCCAAGTGGCTCATCCAGCATTGGCTAGGCCTGCATGGCGAGGCCAAAACCACCGCCTTATGCGAGTGGAATCAGATCCCAGCCCCGATGTGCGCCCGGGTGAATCACCTGCACCCTGAGATGGCCGCTTCGGCGGATGATTTCATCGTCTGTGAGCAGCTGCCGCGTGAGGAACTGAGTGACGGCAAAGTTTACATGCAGGACCCCAGCACCGCGCTGGCCCCTCGCCTGCTGGCCCCGCAGCCCGGAGAGCGCGTGCTGGATGCCTGCGCAGCCCCTGGCGGCAAGACCGCGCTGCTGGCCCAGCTCATGGGAAACACAGGTGAGATCATCGCCTGTGACGTTTCACCCGCCCGCCTACGCCGCCTCGAGGGCAATCTCCGGCGCCTCCATGTGACGAATGCCCAGATTGAGCTGCACGACTGGGCAGACCCGCAGGTGCCCGCCTTTGCCGAAGCGGGGTTTGACCGCATCCTGCTCGATGTCCCCTGCTCCAACACCGGCGTGATGCGCCGCCGCGTGGATGTACGCTGGCGGCTGCAGCCTGAAGACATCACTGCGCAGATGGAAACCCAGGCTCAGCTCTTGAAGAACTGCCTCCGTGTTCTCAAACTTGGCGGCACCCTTGTTTATAGTACGTGCAGCATCGAGCCTGCCGAGAATGAGCGGCTTGTGGAGTGCGTGCTTGAATCAACGCCTGGCTACGAGTTCGTCTCCACCCGCCGCAGCTTTCCACCCGAGGACCAGATGGATGGCGCCTTCGCGGCAGCGATCCGACGGGTGTGAAGTTCGTGCGTGACATCCCCCCTTCCCTTCTTCAACAATCTCACCTCCCATGAAATTCACCTCCCTCCTCCTCGCCCTGGCGTTCGTGGCTCCTGCCTTTGCTGCCGACTCCCCTAATACCGCCGGCCTGCAGCTCTACAGCCTGCGCAGCCAGTTCAAACTGCGTGGAGTGCCGTGGACGCTGGATCAGGTGAAGCAGTTTGGAGTCAAGGAGGTGGAGCTAGCAGGCACTTATGATCTGACCGCTGAGCAGTTCAAAGCAGAGCTGGAGCAGCGTGGTCTCAAGGCCATCAGCAGCCACTTTCCCTACGCCCGCTACAAGAACGATCTCGACAACGTTGTGAAAGAGGCCAAGACCCTCGGCCTGAAATATGCAGGCTGCGCCTGGATCGACCACAAGGACAAGTTCGACGAAGCCGAGTGCCGTGACGCCATCGCGGTCTTCAACAAAGCAGGTGAGGCATTGGCCAAGGAAGGCATCACCATGTTTTACCACGCCCACGGATTTGAGTTTGAGCCCTATGGCGACGGCACCCTGCTCGATCTCTTCCTGCGCGAGACCAAGCCTGAATTTGTCTCCATGCAGATGGACATCCTCTGGATCATCTTCCCCGGCCAGGATCCGGTGAAACTGCTGAATCAGTACAGCGGCCGCTGGAAGCTGATGCATCTCAAGGACCTGAAAAAGGGTGTGGCCACCGGCTTCCTCACCGGCAAGACGGATGTGGAAAACGACGTCACGCTCGGCACCGGCCAGATGGACTGGGCCAGCATCTTCGCCGCCGCACGTAAAAACGGCATTCAGCACTACTTCATCGAAGACGAATCCTCCACCTCTCTGGAGCAGATTCCTCAAAGCCTGAAGTACCTGCGCGCCAACGGCTTCGAGTGATCTCATGTCACGCCGCCTCCACGCCCTGGTTCTACATGGCGTCTTCATCCTCTCTGGCATATCGGCGCTGATCTACCAGCTTGTATGGCAGCGTGCGCTGCTGACGATCTACGGCAGCAATGTCGAGTCCGTGGCGATGGTGGTGGCGGCCTTCCTGGCGGGACTGGGCATTGGCAGCATCGTGGGTGGATGGATTTCCAAGTCCGCCCGTGCTCCACTGGTGCTGCTCTTTGGTCTGGCGGAGCTCGGCGTAGGAGCTTACGGACTCATTTCGCTCAAGCTCTTTGATGTCGTGGGTGCAGTGACCTCTGTGCAGGCCCACGGCCTCACCACGGGTGCACTGGTCTTTTTGCTCGTGTTTCTTCCCACCCTTCTGATGGGCGCCACACTGCCGCTGCTGGTGGCGCATCAAGTGCGGGATACTGCGCATGTGGGCCACAGTGTGAGCCGCCTGTATTTCGTAAACACGCTCGGGGCCGCCCTTGGGGCCTACCTCGCCGCGCGCTGGCTGCTCGGAGGCTTTGGCATGAGCGGCACCATTCACATCGCAGCCGCACTGAATGCCACGGCGGCTTTCATCGTGCTGGTGGTGCTGAGAAAACCTCCCGCAGAAACAGCGGAAACACCCGTTACCGTGACGAATGCCGCGCCATGCGAGATCCCCTTTCGCACCGCCCTGCTCTGGTCCGCGCTCTCTGGCTTCCTGGCCCTTTCTTGGGAGATCATCTGGTCGCGTGTTTTCAATTTTGCCAGCGCCTCCCTCGCCCCTGTTTTTGGCTACATGCTGGGCAGCTATCTACTGGGACTCGCGATCGGCTCACTCCTGAGTCCACGCTTATTGAAGCAAGGAAGCCAACTGCGCAGCAAACTCACGCGCTGGGTGATGTTTTCGAGTTTGGCTGCTTTTTTTGTCGCGCCACTCACCGCAATCGCTGCCACGCAGATGTTTTGGGAATGCGGTTACTATTTTGTCATCATCGCCGGGGCGCTGCTCGGCCTCACGTTTCCGCTGCTCTGTCATGCAGCGATACCTCCCGGCAACGACACCGGCAGCCAGCTCTCGCTGCTCTATCTCGCCAACATCATCGGTTCTGGTGCAGGCAGCCTGCTCACCGGCTTTGCCTTCATGGAGTGGCTGAGCCTGCAGCAGCTAAGCGTCCTGCTGCTGGGTGCGTCATGGCTGTGGGCCGAATCGATTGGCCGTTTCCAATTGCCCCCCGTAACACGCTGGCAACTGCTGAGCATAGTTATCATTACTTTGAGCCAGTCTCAGGGTTTCTACGAGCGCTTGCAGTACAAGCACGAATTCAAACCCGGCATGCGCTTCGCGCAGATCATCGAGTCGCGCCACGGCGTGATCACGGTGGACACCAGCAATGCTGTTTATGGCAATGGAGCCTACGATGGCATGATCGGCACCAAGCTGGAGCCGAAGTCTTGGCTGGTACGGCCCTACTTCCTTTCTGCGGTGCGGGACCGCATTGAAAACGTGCTCGTCATAGGCGTGGCCAGCGGATCGTGGACACAGATTCTCGCCAATCATCCGCAGGTTAAAAAGGTCACCGCCATCGAGCTGAGCCACGGTTACCTTGATCTCATCCGCGCACGCCCGGAGGTCTCTAGCCTGCTTACCAATCCCAAGCTCGAACTCGTCATCGACGACGGCCGCCGCTGGCTGCGGCAGCATCCCGATGCGCGCTTTGACGCCATCGTGATGAACACCACGCACCACTGGCGTGAGTTTGCCTCAGCCCTGCTCTCGCGTGAGTTTTTGACGGAGGTCAAAGCCCACCTCAAGCCAGAGGGCCTCGCTTTCTGGAACTGCACCGAGTCGCCACGTGCCGCACGCACCGGCATGGAGGTCTTTCCACACACAATGATGGTCATGAACCACTCTCTGGCCAGCAACATGCCGATGGAACCAGACCGCGACCGCTGGCAGAAAATTCTCTCCACCTATCATATCGACGGCCAGCCCGTCATCGCCCCCGATCAAATCGAAGGCGTGCTCGATTTCCTCAAAGGCGAAACCCTGCCCGTGCCCGGCGACATGTGGCACTGGTGTCGCCGCCCCGCCATGCAGGCCGCCTGGGGCACCACGAAAATCATTACGGATGACAACCTGGGGCACGAGTATCCCTAAGCGGCAATTTGCGTTCCAGCCCTGCCGAGTTCATAGACCCTCATGCTGCCTGCCTCCGACCTATCCCCCGGCGCCATGATAGAACTCGTGCGTGAAACCGTGCTGCCAGACCTGCCTGCTGAATTCAGCCCTGAGGCTGATTTCTTTGAAGCAGGACTCGACTCCATGGGAGTAATGCAGCTGGTAATGTACCTAGAGGAGCGCTTTGGCAAGAAAGTCGAGCCCTCTGAGCTAAGCCGCGCCAACTTTCGCAGCGGGCAGGCCATGGCGGCGCTGGTGATGGGCCAAGCGAAAGGTGCATGAGCTCCAGCGATTCATCCATCTGTCAATTTCCCCTCACGGGCACCGATGGCTTCGTGGCGGCTCTGGATTACCTAGCGCGCTCCGCTGATGGCCGGGGCCTGGATGCCCTGAGCGAGATTCAAGTGTGCGGGCAGTCAAACGCAGAACGCCTGCGCTGGCTGGCGGCCGAGCTACCCCAACGCATGCCGTTGCTGCATGCCACCCTGCGCAAGGACAGTGTCTTCGGAGTGCCTTATTGGGAATTCTCGGGCGAGGCTGCGCCCATCCCCATCGAGTTTCATCGCGTCGCAGGTGTTGAAGGCGAAGAAAACTCCGTGGTCGAATCCATGTCTGCTTTGCGAAGACTTCGCATGCAAGGCCGCAAGCGCACCTCGCTGGGCCCGCCACACATCAGGCTGGATGTGGTGCGCACGAGCGATCAAACATGGACCATGCTCATGAACTGGTCCCATCTGCTGCTGGATGGCACGGGAGTGGAGCTGCTCTTCAAGCACATGGATGAGCTATGGCATGATCCGCAGGCAGCCTCCCCACAGCAGCCCATGGTGCGCCATGACAAGCCTTGGTGGAAGCTGTTTCAGGAAAGCGAGAGCTGCGGCACCCATCTCATGAACCTGGGAGCTGAGCCATTTGTGTCCTCCAGTCGAGGTAGAGTCGCCAGCGGTCGCCGCTGTTGCCTGTGGGAAACTTTCTCCAAGGAGGAAACGGCACGGATCAGACTCACGCTCGGAAAGATAGGCGGAGACATGATGCGCACGTTCTTCTATGCGGGTCTGGCGGCTCGCTGCCACCAGGCCGTGTTTCAGTCGCGTGGACAGCTGGGCATTCCCTACGCCGTGCCCATGCCGGTGCAGCAGCGCCCGAAGGACGGCAACGGACTCACAGCGATCTTTCAGAACCACATGTCGATGTTTTTCTACATCCTGAAGGATGCCGACCTGACTAATCTGGCCATAGCGAGCAAAGCGCTGATGAAGCAGCACATGGAGCACCTGAAGCTCAAGCGGCATCTGTCCTTCAACTCGATGCAGCTTCTCACGCGCCACATGCCAGGAAAAACCATGCTGGACCTTGTGCGGCTGGCGCAGCGTGGAGAGATCGCCTCCTGCTACCATGCTTACACGGGCAGCTTCGGCGAAGGCATGACCTCCTTCTGCGGCGGCGAAATCCTCAACGCCATCCACATGCCCACGGTCAACGCCCCTCCTGGGAGCGGGCTGTTTGTCTCTGAATGCCGGGACCAGTTGACAGTGACCGTGAGCTATCTCGACACCTGCCTCAGCGAAGCGGAAACCGAACTGATGCGTGAGCGCTGGCGTTCTGATCTTCTCGGTGAATGATATGTTCATGAATCCCGACGTCCTTATCATCGGTGGTGGCAGCGCAGGTGTGGCGGCAGCTCTGGCTTCCGCACGCCGGGGCGCCAAGACGCTGCTGGTGGAGCGCCATGGAGTTCTGGGCGGTGCGGGCACGGCCTCGCTGGTGCATTCGTTTTGCGGATTGTATGATCTGCAGCTCACACCAGATGCAGCACCACGGGTGGCAAATCCAGGACTGCCGGTCGAGCTTGAGCGGCAGCTTCTGACCCATGGCATCGCCCATGGCCCGGTGCGCATGGGCAGAGTCGATGTCCTGATGCATCAGCCACAGCGGCTGGCTGTTTTCTTCGATCACTGGTGCCGCAAGGAGCCCAGTCTGGAGGTGATGCTGCACACTGAAGCCATCGGCTGCGTCGTGGATAGCAGTCGCATCGTGGAAGTGACTCTGCAATGCCGTGGCAGTTCATGGAAAGTGCGCCCACGCACACTGGTGGATGCCAGTGGAGATGCCGAACTGGCGGCACTGACCGGCCATGCCTTTGAAATGAGCCCAGCCGATGAACTGCAGCGTCCGGCCTACATCGTCGGCATGGGTGGTGTCGAAGCGTCTGCGCTCACGGGCGATGGTCCGCTGAAAATCGCCGGATGCCTGGCACGTGCCATTCAGGAGAAAAAACTGCCTGCTACAGCCGCCGGAGCTCATTTCCGCGCCAGCCCGGCTTTGCAGGAAGTCTTCCTGACGCTCGATCTTCCCGGCGACTCGTCCGAGCGCCCCTTTGACTCTACTGACCCACGCAGCTTGACCTGGATCGAAATGCAAGGACGTGAAGTCACCTCGGCCATTGTTGATCATCTGAAAGCCAGCATGGAAGGCTTTGCCCAAGCGCGAGTCACCACATTGCCCGTGCGTGCGGGCATCCGTGAGAGCCGCCGGTGGATGGGCGAAGACATCGTGACTGAGGAGGACATCCTGGAAAGCCGCAGCGATGAAACAGCGGTGGCCAATGCCACATGGCCCATCGAACTGCGCGAAACTGCACGCGGCCCACGCCTGCTCTACCCTCGAGAGCCGAAAGCATGCGGCATCCCACTGGGCGCACTGCGAGCGCGTGATCTGAAGAATGTTTTTCTTGCAGGGCGCTGCCTCTCAGCCACCCACCGCGCCCAGGCTAGCACGCGCGTCATGGGCACCGCTCTGGCTACCGGACAGGCCGCCGGAATCGCCGCATCACTGCCGGATCAAGACACCACAGCACTGGCATGGCAGGTGCGCAGTTTTTTGAGCCAATTGGAAACAGCCTCGTGAACATTGTCGATCTCATCTTTGCACGCAGCAATGCCACGCATCCAGCCGTGGTCAGCCCAGAACTGCAACTGACTTACGGCGATCTGCAAACACGCATGAATGCCTATGCGAAGCGCCTGAGCGAAGACGCCAGCTGGCCGCAGAAAGAGCGCCCGCGCATCGGCCTGAACGCGCCCAGCAGTGCGGATTACATCGTTGTAGCGCTGTCTATCCTGCAGCAAAACGCCTGCTTTGTGCCCATTCCGAATGAACTGACGACCGCCGAGCGTGCGCAGCTGGCCAGATCCACGGCGCTGGACGCCATTGTGCATGCGCAAAATGCCGAGGAGTGGCGCATCGAGTCCGTGACACACGAGGCACCTCCGGCCTTTGATGAGGCTGCGCTGGCCGCGCTGAACCCGGCCTTCATCCGCTTCAGCAGCGGCACCACGGGAGCCTCCAAAGGCATTGTCATCTCTCACGAAACGCTGCTGGCCCGCATCACGGCGGCCAACGAGGGATTGCGCATCGGTCCGGACGATCGCGTGCTCTGGGTGCTGCCCATGGCGCACCACTTTGCGGTGTCCATCATTCTCTATCTCTACTACGGAGCCACCACCATCCTCGCACCGGCGAGCGATCCCAAGGTGATGATTGAGATGATGCACGAGCAAACAGCCACGGTCATGTACGGCTCGCCCTACCACTACACGATGCTCTCCGGCCAGCCAGACGCAGCCCGCCTCGGCACTTTGCGGCTGGCGGTTTCCACAGCCTTTGCGCTCACTCAGGAAGTGGCGGATCTCTTTGCCACAAAAACCGGCCTGCACCTCACCCAGGGCATGGGCATCATCGAAGCCGGCCTGCCGATTCTGAACCTGCAGCACGCCAAGGACAAACCAACCTCCATCGGCCAGCCACTGCCAGCCTTTGAAGTCAAGCTGGACGATGGCGAACTGATGCTGCGCGGCCCAGGCATCTTTGACGCCTACCTAACCCCCTGGCAGCCACGCGAGGCGGTGCTGAAAGAAGGCTGGTTTGCCACAGGAGACATTGCCGAAGCGGACGAAGACGGCTGCTACTACCTCCGAGGCCGGGTACGCAGCGTGATCAATGTAGGAGGGCTGAAATGCTTCCCTGAGGAGGTGGAGGCCGTGCTGTGCAGCCATCCCGGAGTCAAGGCTGCACGCGTGTCCGCACGTGCACACCCCGCTCTGGGAGCCATGCCTGCGGCAGACATCATCCCCCAGGATGCAAGCTCACCTCCGCCTGTGGTCGAGCTGAGAAAACTTTGCCAGGAGCGCCTCTCCGCCTACAAAGTGCCGCTGTTTTACACCTTTGTCACCGAACTGCCCCTGACCGCCAGCGGCAAGCTCCGCAGATACTGAATCCACTCATGAGCCAGAATCCACGCATCGCCATTCTCGGAGCAGGCCCCGCCGGGTGCGCACTGGCCGCCATGCTCGCCCGCCAAGATATCCAAGCACTCGTTTATGATGATGAGAAGCGCCCGGAAATGCTCGTGGGCGAGTCACTGATTCCCGGCATCGTCCAGATCCTGCAGCGCATGGGCATCGAGGACAAGGTGGCGGCCATCGCACAGTTCAAACCCGGAGCCAGTTTCATCCATCATCGTGGCACGCAGATGCATTTTGATTTCCGCACGGTGACCGGCCGTCTGCCCCCTTATGCCTACAATGTGCCGCGCCCCACGTTTGACGATGTGATCAAAGACCACGCCAGGGCGCTGGGTGTGCGTTTTGTCAAACATCGCGCCGGGCTGGTGGCACACCCAGGCGGCACTCCAGAGCTGGAACTGGATGCCGCAGCGCTCGCAGCTGGTGGCTATCCAGACGGCTGCAAACCGGATCTGATCATCGACTGCAGCGGACGCTCGCGCACCTCGGCACGACTGCTAGGCATCGGTGCAGAGACAGGACCGCGCAGGGACACGGCGCACTTCGCCCACTTTACCGGCATTGATCATCCTTACCCCGCAGGGCAGATCGTGATCACCTACCACCCTTGGGGCTGGAGCTGGCGCATCCCGCTGCCGGACAGCCTGAGCTTTGGCATGGTGATGCATCCGAAGTCGCTTTCGGAATTCGGAGCCAGTGCTGAAGAACGGCTCGACCAGGTGCTGGCCACAGATCCCACGCTCGCGCCTCTGACCGCCCATCGTAAGCGTGTGAGCGAGGCCTACACCTACACCAATTACCAGCTCATTTCCGACCGCGCTCACGGCCCCGGCTGGGTGTCCGCCGGAGACGCCTTCGGGTTTGTGGACCCCATGCTGTCCCCCGGTGTCTTTCTGGCGCTGGATGCAGCTGAGTCTCTGAATGCCATGTTTGCCCGCCACGGGGAGAAGCTGCTGGATCAGCCGCAAAAACTGCAGCAGGAGCTGGGGCGGTATGAGCAGCGCCAGCGCGGCTGGCATGAGGCCTGGCATGAATTCATCGAGTATTTCTACGATGGCCGCATCGTGGCCTTCTATGAGCGCGGCACCAAGCTCAAGGCAGATCATCCCGGCGCCTTTAGCAACATGATGGAGCGCATGAGCTCCCGGATCCTGGCACTCATGGCCTCCGGTGCGACGACGGCGTCCACCTTCAGCCGGATGTATCTCAAATGCTGCTCCAAATGGCTGCTGATCCCTGGCCGTGCGCAGGATCTGGCTCTGCCCAAACATACCTGACCTAATGCTCTCCCGCCTGCGTTCCTCGGCCACGGCTGCGTATGTGCTGCCGCTGCTGCTCTTCACCCTGATGGGCTCGCTGCCGGGCATGTTCCGCATCAACAACTCGGAGCTGCCCTGGCATGTGCGTGCACCGGAGCACTGGGTGTATCCGCTGCAGACGATCCTCTGTGCCGCCGTGCTGCTCTTCTTCCGCCGTCATTATGCGTTCAAGCCATGGCGCGGCCTGGGGCTTGCCTTCGTGCTGGGTATTGTGAGCATCGCCATCTGGGTGGCTCCTGCGCTGCTGCGTGAATCCCTGATCAGGCACGGCCATGAAGCTGCCTTCTGGTGGCCGTGGCTGGGGCTGGCTGAGCGGCTCAAGGGCTTTGATCCAACCATCGCGCAGGATTCACCGCTGTGGTTCAGCCTCGTGGTGGGCATGCGGTTTGCGCGCATGGTGCTGGTGGTGCCGTTTGTCGAGGAGCTCTTCTGGCGCGGCTTTCTTATGCGCTACTTGATGACAGAAGACGGGCGGTTTGAGCGCGTGGCCTTTGGCATACACCGCTGGAGGGTGTTTTGGATCGTCACCCTGGCGGTGATGCTGATCCATAATAGCGAAGACTACCTGGGCGCCTTCGTCTGGGGCGCTCTGATGTATCTCGTGGCGGTGCGCACCAAGAGCCTGGGAGCCTGCGTGTTCATGCACGCTGTGGGCAACCTAGCCCTAGGCCTTTATGTGATGAAGACCCAACAGTGGGGCTTCTGGTGAGGGATCAATCTTCTTTTTGAGCAGCAATCTGCGCCTCAAGCTCCTTAACACGGGCAAGCAGCTGCGGCAGGCGGTTAATGCCTGCCATACGGCGCTTTTCCTCCCCTGCTGGATTGGCGGGAAATCCCAGATACTTCCCGCCCGCAGGCAAATCACGGGTGACCCCGCAGCGAGCGGCCAGCGTGCTCTGTGACCCCACATGCACATGCCCGGCAATACCCACCTGCGCAGCGATCACCACATAGTCTCCAATGACGGCGCTGCCCGCGATGGCAGTACACGCCACGATGATGCAATGCCTGCCGATCACCACATTGTGACCGATCTGCACGAGGTTGTCGATTTTAGTTCCCTGACCAATCCATGTGCGACCAAAACGCGCGCGGTCCACCGTGCTGCCAGCTCCGATTTCCACGTCGTTGTCGATCTGGACGATGCCTGCCTGACGCACCTTGCGGTGGCGTCCCTGGCTGAATTCATAGCCAAAACCATCGGCACCAACGACCACACCTGAATGCAGAGACACCCTGTCTCCCAAAAGACACTCGGCATGTACCGTGCAGTTGGCATGCAGCTTGGCCCCTTTTCCAATAATGACATTACGCCCGACAAAGCAGCCGGGGCCGATATCAACATCGTCCCCCAGCTCCGCTCCCGCTTCCACCACCGCATTGGCTCCGATGGCTACGTGCCCGGGGTTATACCTGACACCATCCGACACGACGGCCGAGGCATGCACACCGGGGGTAAACGGCTCCGGCTGGAATCCGTAGGTCTCCACAATCTGCTCAAACGAGCGTGAAGGGTCTGCCACGGAAATGCAGGCCACATGCTGCGGCAGCTCCGTCCATCCCAGTGGTACCAGCACGGCGCTGGCCTTGGTATTCACCAGGCGCTCGTTGTAGCGGGAGTCATGAAAGAAGCTCAGGTCTCCTGCAATGGCTTCCTTGAGGGAGGCAAAGCCTGTGATCTGTCCGGCAGGATCGCCACACAGGACTGTCCCCCCAACTAGAGCTGCGAGGTCGGTCAGGGAAATTTTCATAAGGGGCATGGTCTGTGGCGGGTGTTTTGGTTTCCACGCCGGCTTTCACAGACGCATTTTGGTTGGATCTAGCCTCGCTAGCCCTGCAGCGTTTCCACTCGCATCCAGCTGGGCTCTCCACGCACACAATCAAGCTGGCTGATGGCTGTCAGCGCTGCCGTCATGTCGCCAAGACGAGCATCGTGAATCATGAGCACGAGTGAAGTCTCACCGCTGGTGTCTTCCAAGTCTTCAGGCTGGATCATGGAGGAGATGCCGATGCCGCGCTCTCCCAGCACCGTGGCCACCTGGGCCAGAACTCCGGGCACGTCGTCCACAGTCAGCCGCAGGTAGTAGTGGGAAACGGTGTCTTCCACCGGCTTGGATTTGCCATAAAGGCCATGCGGCACGAATCCGCTGTTACGAGCCCCATGCATCAGCACGGCGGCAGCTTCGCAGATGTCGCTGATGACGCTGCTGCTGGTGGGGTCCTGGCCGGCTCCGCGTCCGTAGAACAGGGTTTCCCCCACCACGTCTCCATTCACCAGCACGGCATTGAAGGCACCACTGACGTTTGCCAGCACATGGGAAAGCGGCACCAGCGTGGGCTGGGTGCGCACCTCGACGAGGCCGTTTTCATCCGCTCGAATCACGGAGAGCAGCTTGATCGTGTAGCCCAGGCGCTCGGCAAAGCGGAAATCTGTGATGCTGACACGGTCCACCCCCTCCACATACACCTTGTCCTGCGGGATCCAGAAACCATAGCTCAGGGAGGCCAGGATGATGGCCTTGTGTGCGGCATCCCAGCCGCTTACATCCAGCGTGGGGTCGGCCTCGGCGTAGCCCTTTTCCTGAGCCTCCTGCAATGCGTCCTTGTAGCTCAGCCCGGCCTGGGACATCCGGGTGAGGATATAGTTGCAGGTGCCGTTGATGATACCATGGATGGAGCGGATGTGGTTCCCCACCAGCCCCTCCTGTAGCACCTGGATGATCGGTATGCCCCCGGCGACGGCGGCTTCAAAATAGATCGGCACACCGCACTCTTCGGCCAGGGCAAAGAGCTCCTTGCCGCGCTCTGCCAGCAGGGCCTTGTTCCCCGTCACCACAATCTTTTTGGCGCGCAGTGCGGAAGCCACCATATCATAGGCGGTGATCGTCCCGCCGATGAGCTCCACAATCACCGGGATGGCGGGATCATTGACCAGCTCTTTCCAGTCGGTGGTGAGCATGGCGGCAGGCACCTCCACGTCGCGAGGACGGGAGAGATCACGCACAGCCACCTTTGTGACCCTTAATTCCGCCCCTATGCGCTGACTGATGAGGGAGCGATTCTTTTCCAGATTCTTGAACACTCCAGCCCCCACATTGCCTAAACCGGCCAAACCTATGTTGATGACGCGAGGAGAACTGACGGAGGACATGATGGATGTGGGGCCTGACTTGAAGGGCCGTAGTCATGGCGGTGTTGAGAGAAACTCGCAAGTGGGAAGGATGTTATTGAGAAAGTTACTCAACAATCAACGTCATCGGCTGACTGCTCAAAATCAGGAGACTGCGTCAAGATCGGCACAAGAAATGTCTTGTTTACCCCAGCCCGAATCTGATAGGTTTTTTTCTAATTCGATGTTTATCCGCTCCTTTAGCTACTGGTTCGCGTGCAGCGTGGCTGCAGCCATTGCCGTGGGCGCCAGTGAACCCACCGCAGATCTTACGCTGACAGGTGCCGTCGTGAGCAGCATCGCCCCGGTGCCGGAGCCTAGTCGCGCACTTCTTTTGTTTGCCGGAATCATGGCCATGGCGTTCACCTACCGCCGTGCCTGGCTAAGCTGGAAACGCGCCGCCTGAGACCTCCTCCTCCCGCCTATTCTAGCGAGCCGTTTTGATTCGACGCCTCAGATGCCTTGGCTAGCATCTGTGTCATGAAAGTCCTGGCCATCCTCGTCCTTCTCCTACCCTCGGCACTGCTCGCAGCCGATGCCTCCTTTCCAAAGCATGCGATCGCCACCGTGCACCCGCTGGCCACCCAGGCTGGGATGCAGGCCTTTGAAAAAGGTGGCAATGCCATCGACGCCGCCATAGCGGCCGGACTGACTCTCGGGGTGGTGGATGGGCACAACTCAGGCATTGGTGGCGGCTGCTTTTTCGTCATCCATGCGGCCGACGGCACTGTCACTTGCATCGATGGTCGGGAAATGGCCCCAGCCAAGGCACATCGCGACATGTACATCATCAACGGAAAGCTCGATAATGAGGCCAGTAAAACAGGCTCCCTGGCCTCCGGCATCCCGGGGTACCTCAAGGCCTGCCAGACAGCACAGAGCAAGCACGGCAGGCTCAAGCTCGCGGATGTATTGCTCCCAGCTGCGGAGATCGCTGAAAAAGGCTTCCCGATAGATGAAGTGTACGCACGCAAGCTCGCCGCAACAGCGTCCAAACTCGCCAGGTTCCCCGCCAGCGCTGCGATTTTCCTCAAGGATGGCAAACCGTTGCAAAAGGGCCAGCAGCTCATCCAGACCGACCTGGCCAATACCTACCGCGAAGTGGCCAAAAACGGCATCGGGTGGTTTTACGGCGGAGAGTATGCCCGTAAAACTGCCGAATGGATGCAGGCCAATGGAGGCATCATGACGGTGGAGGACTTCGCCGGCTACAAAGCCCCTGAACGTGCGGCCATCCGCTCCAAATACCGTGGCTATGACCTTATCACCATGCCACCTCCAAGTTCGGGCGGTGTGCATGTGGCGCAGATCCTGAATATTCTGGAGCACTTCCCCATCCGACACTTCCGCGCCAGCAGCCGCGTGCATGTCATCACAGAAGCCATGAAGCTGGCCTTTGCCGACCGTGCTTACTGGCTGGGAGACCCCGACTTTGCTCCGGTGCCGCGTGGTCTGGTGGATCCCGCCTATGCGGCAGAACTGGCGAAGAAAATCGATCTCGACCACACCACCGCCGTGCCCTCCCACAACATGCCTCCGCACTGGGAGGGGGACATCTTTGGCAAGCACACCACCTTTCTATGCACTGCTGACGCCGAGGGCAACTGGGTGGCGCTCAATCAGACGATCAACACCGCCTTTGGCAGCAAAGTCGTCATTCCAGGCACAGGCGTGCTGCTGAATGATGAAATGGACGACTTCGCCGTGCAGCCCGGGGTGCCGAACGCCTTCAAACTCGTCGGTGCTGAGGCAAACGCCGTTGCTCCCGGCAAGCGCCCACTCTCCAGCATGAGCCCCACCATCGTGCTCAAAGATGGCAAACCAGTCATCGTCACCGGAGCCGCCGGCGGCCCCACCATCATCACGCAGGCACTGCTGCTGCTTACACACATCATTGATGACGGCATGCTCCCGGAAGAGGCGCTGGCTCAGCCACGCTTTCACCATCAGTGGAATCCGGATGAACTCAAAATCGAAAAGACTTTTGGTGCCGAGACACTGGCGCAGGTCAGGGCGTTCGGCCACAAACTCGCCGAATCTGAGAGCTTCGGTGCCTGCCAGGCGATCAGCTTTGACGCGGGCAGGCAGCTCTTCTTCCCAGCGCATGATCCGCGTGTACCGGGCAGCGCAGAGGGGAAATGATGATCACTCCTCCCGCAGTTTCCTGCGCAGGGTGGCGCGGTTCATTCGCAGCGCCGCCGCCATGCGCGTAGGTTTGTTGTCAAAGCGCTTGAGCAGCGTCTCCAGCATGGTGGCCTCCACCGTCTCCAGCAGATGGTCGTAGATGGGCATGGTCTCGTCAGCGCCTGTGGTTTTCTGATCCAGCCACGCGGCCAGGCTGCGCTTCATCGTTTCTTCAAGATGACTTGCCTGATCCGGCTTCACCATGCTGGCAGGCAGGTGATGAGGCAGGATGGTGCTGCCTCCGCACACGGCGGCGGCATGGGCCATGGCCGCCTTCAGTTCACGCACATTGCCTGACCAGCTGTGGGCCTTCAGCACGGCCAGAGCCTCGGCGGAAAGCACCTGCTCTCCGAGGAATGCGGCTGCCAGCTGCGGAATGTCTGCTGTGCGATCACACAGTGAGGGCAGGTGAATTTGCAGCACGGCCAGGGCATAAAAGAGATCTTCTCGCAGATGTGGCGCGGCCTCCGTGCTGGCTGCGCTGAAAAGCCGCGCTTTCACCGTACCGGCGTTCAAGCGATGCATGAGTGCAGCCTGCAGCGGCTTGGACCAGGCGCTGATTTCATCGAGAAACAGCACCCCGTCTCCTGCTTTGGCGATGGCCTCATCCAGCGCTGCCTCCACACGGTCTGCCTGCCATTCATCGGCGCGGAATTCGACCATCGGCTTTTCCGCGCGGGCGCTGTGGCGGTGGATCACCTGCCCGGCCAGGCTCTTGCCGCTGCCAGGTGGTCCCTGCAGCAGTACCGGAGCATCGCCGCTGCTTGCCTGGGCGATGATGGCAAACGCACGCTGCATGGGCTCGCTGTTCCCGATCATGGTGGTCTCGGCCCGTGGCAGATTCTTCACCGGGGTGAGCACTTCGCGAATCGCCCGCTGCATGTCAGCCAGGTTCAGCGGCTTGAGGAAATATTCGCGGGCTCCCAGCCGCCGCGCCTCCAGGGCTGTGTCCAGCGTGCCGTGCGCCGTGATGATCATGACCGGTGGCGGTTGAGGCAGCGTCTGGATTTTTTCGAGCACCTTCAGACCACTTATATCAGGCAGCCCCACGTCCAGGATGATGAGCACGTATTCCTGGGCTGTCAGCTTTTCGATGCCCCCCTGCCCGGAAGCTGCCACCACCGGCGTGGCCTCACAGCGGCGCACCACGGTGGAGAGAGCGGCGGCCAGGGCGTATTCGTCTTCGATGATGAGGATGGCGGAATTCATGCGGGAAGTAAGGGGAGCGTCACGGTGATATGCGCCCCGCCCTTGGGGTCATTTTGAAAAAGGATCGTCCCACCATGCGCAGCAATGATGCCGGACACAATATTGAGCCCCACCCCCATGCCTCCTTCTTTTTCGGTGAAAAAGAGCTCTGTGCCACGGGCCAGCGCTTCATCCGAGAAACCGGAGCCCGCATCGGCAAACAGCAGTTCCAGCTTTTCGCCTGTCTTCCGTCCCTGAAGCCTCAGCAGGCCGCCATGCGGCATGGCCTGGATGGCATTGATGATCAGATTCCGCACCGCCTGCGCCAGCCGCTGCGCATCTCCCATGATCCATGCCGGACTGGGCAGATCCATGTGCACCTCCACTCCGGCGTGCCGGGCCTGCGCCTCCGTGTTTCTAACCACGCCTTGGATGCACTCCGTCGCATCCAGCTTCACCAGCCGCGGCGGCAGAGGATTCGCCAGATGAAGCCACTGGTTCACCAAACCTGAGATCACCTCGGATTCATTCTCGATGATCTTGACCGCCTGCTGATCCTCCTCGTTCTGCGGCGTCATGAGCTGTGCGTGCAGCTGGATCGAGGCCAGCGGGTTTTTGATGTCATGCGCCAGACTGGTGGCCACACGCCCCAGCATGGCCAGGCGTTCCGATTGGGCTCTTTTGAGCCTTTCCCGCACCAGCAGCCAGCCGATCAAGCCCGACACCAGCCAGAAGGCGAGAAAGGCATTCCGCGTGGCGGGATCGCGCAATGACAGAGACGAGGCAGGCGTGTCCCTGGAAAAGCGCATGTAGTGATTTTTATCGAGCTCCACGACCACCGACTGCTGGTGGTCGTTCGTGTCTTCGACCAGGCCGCTCTGAATATCAGACTGAATCAATTCATCCACCGCAGGAAGCATGAGGGTGCGGTCCAGGAACACAATGCGCATTCCCAGCAGCTCCTCCAGGCTCCTGGCCAGCTTCTCACTACGAGGCAGGTTCATGTGCCGCACAGACTCGGCGTCGGCCTTCGCAAGGGCGAGAAACAGGCGGTTCGACTCTTCGCGCTCGCGCTGGCGCAGCCACGCCAGCAGCAGCAGGGATCCTGCTATAATAAAGGCGAGGAAGCCGAGGCCCAGGCTGAGGCGGAGCTTGTGAGGAGAGGCGGACACTGCCTACGGTTCAGGCAGAGGAGCGCTTTTATCAATCGGCTTGTCTTCCCAGATCGCCTCCTTGGTCGCAGGATCGTAGGTCAGAACCCGGCTCTTGCTGCCGGGCACGGGTCCCTTGTCTATCTTCGGCAGCCACCTGGCCAGCTCGGCTTTTTTACCGACGTAGCGCGCATCCTTGGCGAGGTTGGTCCATTCGTTGGGGTCGCCTTTCAGGTCGTAAAGCTCCTCGCTGCCATCGGCGTAGCGGATGTAGCGCCAGTCCTTGGCACGAATGGCATGGTTGCCCTGATTGTGGGTTGTGATGGCTGGCCACTCGCGCGGTGCAGAGGCGTCCTGCAACTGCGGCACCAGGCTGTGGCCTTCAAGATCCTTGCGGGCAGGCATTTTGGAAAGTGCCAGCAACGAGGGGAAAATATCGAGCAGTTCCACAGGGCTTTCGCACACCTGTCCGGCCTTGATGCCCGGCCCGGCGAAGATGAGAGGCACGCGTGTGCTGCGCTCCCACAGAGTGTTTTTCCCGGTCATGAGTTTTTCCCCCAAATGCCAGCCGTGATCTCCCCAGAGAACAATGATGGTGTTTTCTGCACGACCTGTCTCTTTGAGCGCCTGCATCAGGCGGCCCACCTGACTGTCCATGAAGCTGACACAGGCCAGATAGGCGCGGACCAGAGGACGCCACTCGTTGTATTTCCGCAGCGTGCTCAGGCGTGGCTCTGGCAGTTTCCAGTGCAGAAAATCGGCAAACTTTGGCAGGTCATCGCGGTCATCTTCCTTTACCGGCGGCATCTTCAGGGTGGCATCTGGATAGAGATCAAACCACTTTTGTGATGCAAAGCATGGCACATGCGGCAGGCGAAAACCTGCGGCTACAAAGAACGGTTTGTCCGCAGGCGCGCGCTTCAGTGCATCGATGGCGGAGTCGGCGATCTTCCAGTCGGCATTGTCCTCATCCTTTTCAGGAAATACGCCCCAATCCATGGCGGGATGACGATCCGGTCCGGGAAGATTGGCGATAGGCGTCTTCGGCTTGGGCATGGGGCCGCGATTCCCCCATTCAGTGAACTCCGCCTTCTGATCTCCCCCACGCATGGAGCCATCGTGGTAGATTTTGCCGCTGTTGAAGGTGTAATAACCCGCCTGGGTGAAGGTCTGCGGCAGAGTCACGTGCTGCTTGGTCTGCTCCACCTCACGAATGCCTGGAGCCAAGCCATAAATGCCTGTGCTGGACGGACGCAGTCCGGTGAGAAGCGAACTGCGGGATGGATTGCATAGGGGTGCCTGGCAATGCGCACTGGCAAACAGCGTACCGCTTTTGGCCAGGGCATCGATCGCCGGTGTCTTGACCTGTGGGTGTCCTCCCATGCACCCAATCCAGTCGTTTTGGTCATCGATGGCGATGAAGAGCACATTGGGCCGCGAATCTGCGGCATGAAGGATCGGCAGGGAAAAAAGGAGTGCGGTAAAGATTCGTAGCAACTTCATGGCTGGGCCAACAAAACGGAGCCCACACCGATGAAATAGCAGCGGAAAGCAGAGGCAAAGAAATACCCTATCCTGATTCAGGATGCCACCTTCGGCACCAGATGCTCGGCCGCCTTGGCAGCCTCTGCACGCAGCTCTGGATTGAGGTTCTTCTGCTCAAACTCGCGGCACCAGCCTTTGATCTCCAACTCGTTGAAAATTTTGCCGATCACGCGGCGCAGCAGTCCTTTCAGGTTGGGCAGTTCCACCTCCTGCAGCGAACGGATGGCAGCCTCCTTGTAGCTTTCCAGCAACGTCATGGCCTTTTCATGCGCGCCGCTGTCCATCGCCCATTCGCGGATCGTGGCGTTGTCAGGCTTCGTCTTGGCGGCTCCATTCCAGAGCGCCTCCATCTGGTCTTTGACCTCGCCCTTGCCCTTCTCTCGCAGGAGGGAGAGCACAATGCTCGGACGCATGTTCCATTCATTGCCTGCGGCGGAATCCTCTCCCAGATCATCCAGGTCATCGCGGATCTGGTAGGCGATGCCGAGATTCTCGCTGTAAGTGTGCAATGCGTCGGCGCATTCATCCAGACGGCCTGCGAGCGCAGCCCCCACCTTGAGGGCCACCTCAAAGGCAGGCGCGGTTTTGCTGCGAAAGATTTCCAGCACCTGCGTGCTGCTGAGGGCCACGGGGTGGCGCGTCCAGAGCAGTTCGGCACCCTGGCCAATGCAAAGTTCCCGCTGCCCCTCGGCGGCCACCAGGATGGCAGCGCTGCGGACATGGGCTGCAGCATCATTGTCGGCAAGCAGGCGATAGCCCTCGCCGATGAGAAGGTCGCCGATGTTGAGCGCCACAGGCACGCCGTGCTCGGTGTGCAGGGTTGTTTCGCCATAGCGTTCGGCGTCTCCGTCCTCGATGTCGTCATGCACAAGCGAGGCCTTGTGGAAAATTTCGACGGCAATGGCAGCTTTTTTGACGGTGTCTGAAATCGGGCCTTCCGGATCCTCACGCAGTGCCTGGTAGGCAGCTACGGTCAGGAAGGGGCGCCAGCGCTTGCCCGCACGGGCCAGCCACTCGCGGGCAATGTCATCGCTATGGCCGCGTGATGGCCCCATGAGCGCATTGAGAGACTCCACGGTGAACCAGGTTTTCACCTCGTCATGCAGCGCATTCAGATTGAGACGGCGTGTTTTGTCATCGCTCGTCAGGTGAATGTAATCCCAGACCCAGTCGATATCCACGAGGGTGTCAATGCAGTCATCCTGCAGCAGGGGCACAGCTACGGCGGGGATGGCTGCGGCCTCCACATAGGGGAAGGTGCGCTCCAGCACCGGCAGGCAGGAGATGCCCACGATGGCCTCGATCTTGCCAGTCTGGATCAGAGACATGACGATGGCGCTGCCCTCGGCCACCAGCACGGCGTAACCAAGCTTTTCTGCTTCGTTCTGGAAGTCCTGGATGGAGCAGAGGCCGCACTGCTTGCAGAGCAGGCCAAATTCATCAAAGGGCGCCGGACACTTGCTCTCCACACGGAGGCACTTGGGCATGAGCAGCAGGCGCTTCTCAAACGGCACGGTGGCCAGGGATTCCCGCCACGTTTCGTTGGCCAGCAGCACACCCACATAGTCACGATGAATTTTGTCGATGGCGTGGATGGTCAGGATTTTGTCTGTGTGCTCCTGCAGATCTGCGAGCGGCACCGGGGGCACGAGCTTCTGCTCCTCGGCGTAGGCACGCACCCAACCCAAGATCTGATCCCGGTCCTGCTTCGTCTGCGGGATGTTCTTTTTGGGCTGACGGATACGGCGGTTCAGGCCAGGGATGGGCGGCGGCAGGGCGGCAGAACGGACGACGGCAGACATGAGAAAATAATACGAAGTGTGGCGGTGGGCCTGAGAAGAGAACTAAGCGCTTTAACCGTACAGGAAGGGCTTGGTCTTGCGGATATTGCGATGAATTGTGCGAATCTTGCGCTGCTAGAGCAATCAAGTGGAGTGGGAAGGACCTTGTCGGCAGATCAAACCAGAGTCAGACCACTGTGCCTTTCCCTCCCTTGGATGATCCTTTCTTGGGGGAGGTTTCGGGCAGGCCCTCATCCTGGAGAATCGTATCCTGCGGCAGAGGCTCGGAGCCTTCCTCACCTTTGGGCTCGGGCTCGGCAAAGGGGGTGGATTTCTGGTAAAGCTTGAGCCGGCCGTCGAACTCATCCTTGAGCTTTTTGCGCTCCTCTTCGGAGAGGTCTTTGTCCTCGTTGAAAAGCGTGATGCAGCGCTTTTGCCACAGCTCCGCCTCCTTGAATTCGCCATTGCGAGCCAGTGCCGCGGCCATGGTGTCGATCATTTCATACGGCTGCTCGTCGCTCTGCACCACTTCGGCCACGAGTTTGAGCGCACGGCGGGCCAGCAGCACGGCGTTCTCACCATTGTGCATGTTGTCCTCAGGGCAGGTGGCCAGGAACCAAGCCAGGTTGTTCGAAGCCCAGGGATCCTCCGAACGTGCAGCCCGGCGGTACCAAGCTCCCGCACGGCGGAAATCCACCGGCACGCCCTGGCCGGTGTAATAGAGATTGGCGAGGCGCGTCATGGCGGGCACAAAGTCCTGCTGGGCTGCCTTTAGGTACCACAGGGCAGCTTTGGCAGTGCTCTTGGTCACACCATCACCACGCTCCAGCTTGGAGGCATACGCCGTCTGCGAAGGCGGATTCCCCTGATCAGCGGCTTTCTTGAACCACTCGGTGGCCTTGGCGGTGTCTTTCTTCACGCCTTTTCCTTCCTCATAGAGCGCAGCCAGGCTGTGCTGGGAAAGCGCAAATCCCATGTCAGCCGCTGAGCGGTACCATTCAGCAGCCTTGGAGAGGTCTTTCTTCACGCCCACGCCATCTTCATAGAGGGTGGCCAGCACATGCTGAGCACGCAGATGCTTCTGCTTGGCGGCCTTTTCGAGGTTCTTCACCCCCTGTTCCAGATTCTTCTTCACCCCTTCGCCGGTGATCATGCGCAGCCCCAGCTCAAACTGAGCATCGGCATCGCCACGGTCAGCCCATTCGCGCAGTTCTTTTTCATCTCCACCCTGCCCCTGCTGCGCGTGTACGACCAGAACAGGAGACATCAAAACGGAAAAAAGCCCGGCTAGGAGAATGGGAAGGGACGCGCGCTTCATATGGGAAAAGAGATTACGTCCGGCAGAAGCCGTCTCAACCATCAAAATGCAGGGGCGCAGCAAATTGGCGGAGCCCCTAGTTCCCCCAAGCTACGAGACCCTCCTTTATCCTAGGGGCAGAAAATTCACCTCCTCTGTCAAGCAGTATATCTTGGTCCGCCGTTTTGACAAAACCCCTCTCCCATGCGTGAATAATACCGCAGCCGAAGCTGCCGCTCCTTCCAGAGCGGTGGCGCGGGGGACCCAAAAACCCTGAGTCGAAAGACCCAGGGCGGGGCGAAGGAAGGTGGGCAACCACCGACCAGTCCACTTCCAAGGACCAGTCCGACAGCTAACCTCGCAGGCGACATTGGAAGGGCGATCCTATGCCCGGCGCGAGTGCTCCGGGACCATGGTCTCCCCAGAACCACCGCACCCGCGTGTGGACGGGAAACCGTCCTCACTCCCCGGGGGCACCGAGAACCATACCCATGAACTGCCACAAAGGACCGGTCTCCGAGACTGAGAGCCTGGCCCATCCCTCCTTCTGGTGCGCACCAGCGCTGCCAGTATTCACCCCTCTGCACTGGCTCAATGTCATCTACCAGGCGGACCTCAGCACAGAGGAAAACAACGATGATCACCTCATGGACGCCGACTCAGAAGAATGCGCCCGCCTCCGCCACGCCTCATGAACCCGATAGAAACCCAATCTCCCACTCCCGACACTCCCATGACTCATCAACACTTCCGCGCCCCCTGGGGCCGCACCCTGCTCATTGTCTCCATGTTCATCACGCTGCTTATGGGTGGCGTGGCATGCATGCTTCTCCTTGGCCGCCAGCTGCCAGATTTCATCAGCCTGCCTGTGCGGGCTGATGGATTCGGTATCGTGACATCTGCCGTGCTTCTCATTCCACTGGGTGCCCTGCCATTTGTCATTCGCGGCTACGTCCTGACCAAAGACGGCATCCTCATCCGACGCCTGTGGTGGAACACCGTGCTGCCCTTTGCCGACATGCTCTCCGTGGAGGTGGAGCCGCACGCTCTGAGCCACAGCTTCCGCACCTGCGGAAACGGCGGCCTCTACTCTTTCACAGGCTTTTACTGGAACAGGCAGCTTGGGCACTTTCGCGCCTACGTCACGGACCTGAATCGCACGGTGGTCGTGCGCCTGAGAAACCGCACCGCCGTGCTCTCTCCTGACGATCCAGAGGCCTTCGTACGCGCTGTCAGCGACCGCCTCCACGCCTGATACTGAACACCGTCACCAATGCTTTATCCAAATCAGAAACTCTTTTTGCAATCATCATGAACACTCTTCTTCATTTCGCCATCGAGCACTGGCTCATCACGCTCTCAGTCCTGGGAGTGCTAGTGCTCTACTTTGTCTCATGCGTTTACATCCCTGAGAGCAAAGTCGGCGTCGTGGTCAAACGCTTTGCGTTCAAGAACCTGCCTCCAGGAGAAATCATCGCCCTCAATGGCGAGGCTGGCTACCAGGCCGACACCCTGGCCCCGGGCCTGCACTTTGGCTTCTGGATCGTGCAGTACCACATCGAGAAAGTGCCCATGGTCCGCGTCCCGCAGGGAGAGCTGGCTCTTATCGTGGCCAAAACCGGAGCCGCCATTCCGCCAGGCCGCATCCTGGCCCGCACTGTCGTGTGTGACCACTTTCAGGACGCCCGCGCCTTCCTCAAAAATGGCGGTGAAAAGGGCCGCCAGCTGGGCGTCATCACCGCAGGCTCCTACCGCATCAATCCAGCGCTCTTCACTGTCATCACCTCGGAAAGCGCTCCCCAGCATGGGCTGGACCCGCGCCTGCTGCGCATCCAGCATGTAGACCCTGATCTCGTCGGCATTGTGACCACTCTCGACGGCATTCCCATCGAGGCCAATGAGATCGCTGGCCCCGTGGTGACCGGGCATGACAACTTCCAGAATTCGCAAGCCTTTCTGGACGCAGGCGGCTGCCGCGGCCTGCAGGAGCAGGTGCTGCTCAGCGGCCAGTGGAACATCAACCCGTGGTTTGCCCAGATCGAGCAGGTGCCCATGTTTGAGATTCCCATCGGCCATGTCGGTGTGGTCATTTCCTACGTCGGCAAGGCGCACCTGGACATCAGTGGTCCGGAATTCAAGCACGGCGACCTCGTGGATGTGGGCCACAAAGGCGTGTGGGGCAAGCCTCTGCTGCCCGGCAAGCACCCCATTAATACACGCATCATGCGCGTGGAGCTGGTGCCCACCACCAACATCGTGCTGAACTGGGCCACCCGCACCGAGGCCCACCACTTTGACGCCAAGCTCAGCAGCATCACCGTGCGCTCACGCGATGGCTTTGCCTTCAATCTCGACGTGTCGCAGATCATTCATATCGGCGCCAACGAAGCCCCCAAGGTCATCAGCCGCGCGGGCTCGCTGCAGAACCTCATCGACCACGTGCTGCAGCCCATCGTTGGCAACTACTTCCGCAACTCCGCACAGGACTACACCGTGCTGGACTTCCTGAGCGCGCGCAGCCAGCGGCAGGGCGAAGCCGCCAGCCACATCGAGGCGGCGCTGCGCGAGTATGACGTGGAGGGAATCGACACGCTCATCGGCGACATCACACCGCCGGAATCCCTGATGAAAACCCAGACCGACCGCAAGCTGGCGGAGGAAAGCCGCAAAACCTACGAGATGCAGGAAGCCGCCGAAAAGCAGCGCCAGCAGCTCGTGCGCCAGACCTCCCTCGCCGACATCCAGAACCAGGTGGTCAGCGCGGAGCAGGGGGTCAACATTGCTGAACTGCACGCCACCGCCTCCGTGAAAAAGAGCGAGGGCGAGGCCGCCTCCACACGCCTGCGCGCCAGCGGTGAGGCCGAGGCCATCCGCGCCACCGGCCAGGCTAAGGCCGATGCCTATCAAGCCGGCGTCAACGCGCTCGGCCCTGATGTTTACGGCATGCTGCAAGCCTTCCAGATCATCGCGGAAAAAAATCTCCGCGTAGTACCTGACGTGCTGGTGAATAGCGGCCAGAACACCAGCGGCGTGCTCGATGCCCTCATGGGCATGCTGACCAAACAGCGCGCGTCCCTGCCCGGCGCGAACTGATCGTGGTTTGCTCTCGGCGGATGGTGGCAGCACCATCCGCCTTTTTATTTCTCCTGCACCGAACGATTCTGAATACCAGCGTTCGCTTTTGCGCCTGGGTGTGATAACACCAGAGCCGCATGAAAAAGCTCTCTGCCCTCGCTTTGTTTCTCGCCTGCGGTCTCTCGCTCCTGCTTCTCTCTTCCTGCAGCGATGCCTTCTACATCACACCGGAGATGACTTTTGCGTATGACGACTTTGGGCCCGAGCCCATGGCCACCCGCCTGCTTGGCCCCAGGGGGAAGGACACGCAGGTCGTCACTCGCTTTGCATCCACCCGCATCACGCCCCCGACCGAAGGTCCGGACATCCGCTTTGTAAACATGGAGCAGGCCATGTACTACCTGCGTCGAAATGTGCGCAAGCTGCCCAAAACCGGAGAGGGCTCCGACCTGCGTCAACGCCTCTCGCGCACGTACGCCCGGCTTTATTACATCTACTCCGCCAAGCGCAACTCCATGCTTGCAGCCCCCTTCTCCAGTTACGGACGCGGCGGCATCAACAAAGCCCAGCTCATGCCCCCGATGCCCCCCACAATCTGAGCGCGGCGCATTTGACAACTCCGCCACCGCCAGCCACACTCCGTCTCACGCACCGCCAACCGCGAGTCGCGGGTGTAGTTCAATGGTAGAACACGAGCTTCCCAAGCTTGATACGTGGGTTCGATTCCCATCACCCGCTCCAAGATTCCGCTCGTCGCCAGGCTTCCGGGATCCATCGAGTTCTCAAGCCGTCATGCGCGCCATCACTTCATGCTCCACCGGCTTGCACGAGCGGTAGCCTTCGCCGTGCTCGGGCAGCTCTGCAAGGAAGGCTGCACGAGCATCAGCACTTTGAAAATCGAGCCCGATCAGCGCACGTCCGATGCGCTCGCCAGACTGGCGATAGTTGAAGTAACAGAGACTGGCGCGGTCACGGATGAGGCGGGAGAGGAAGTCGTGCAACGCACCGGAACGTTCATAAAAATCCAGCCGCAGAAACACCGGATGCGCCAGCAGATCGCCTCGGAGGGGGATGGCACGGAAGGCCACATCCACAGCGCCGGTCATATCTTCCCAGACATAGCCACCTGCATCAAGTCGTGCAGGCAACGCGGCCAGCTTTTCGACACTGTCAGACGTCACGGAGAAAACCGGCCAAGCCTCGTCCGGACGATGCAGGCCGTACTGGAAATCGGCGATATTGAGCCCCTCGAAACACGAATCCAGCAGCGCGAGCATGGCGCCGGGCCGCTCAGGGATGCGCACACGCAGGGCTCGCGAAACCGCATTGCCGGAGCCCTCCGACTGCGCGATGAGACCGAGCTGAAGGAAGTCGATGTTGGCCCCAGTGATGACAATGAGCACTTTTTTCCCTACCATGGCTGCACGATTTTTCAGCACAGCAGCCAGCCCCATGGCACCAGATGGCTCCGAGACACAGCGCAGCGTCTCCCATAGTACGCGGATGGCTGCGCTGACCTCGGCATTGGTGACAGTTTCCACGCGGTCAAACGTCTGCTGGCAGATGGCAAAGGGCAGCGCCCCGGCTTTGCGCACGGCGGTGCCATCACAGAAGATGTCCACGTCATGCAGCTCCACGGGCTTTTCTGCAGCGAGCGCGGCTTTCATGGAAGCCTGTCCCACGCCTTCCACACCGATGATCTCGATGCCCGGCCAATAAGTCTCCAGCCAGCAGGACACAGCCGAGGCCATGCCACCGCCGCCGATCTGCAGAAACGCGGCATCAAAGGGGCCATGCCCGGAGAGCACCACCTCGTCCGCCAGAGTCCCCTGCCCAGCCATGACCTTGAGGTTATCGTACGCATGCACGTAGGTGGCGCCGCTCGTGCGTTCGTCTTCACGCGCCGATTGCACGGCTTCATCATAGCTGTCTCCGGCCAGTACGATGCGGACAAATTCGCCACCATGATGCAGCACGGCGTTTTGCTTCACCCGGGGTGTGGAGCGCGGCATGTAGATGCGCGCATGAATGCCGAGCGTACGCGCCGCCAGCGCCACACCCTGTGCGTGATTTCCAGCAGAGGCGGTGACGACGCCACACGTGCGCTGTTCCGGCGTGAGCTCCGTCATGGCATTGCATGCACCGCGCCATTTGTAGCATTTCACGGGGGATAGATCCTCGCGCTTCACCCAGATCTCAGGCCCGGGCTCGGCACCGGGCAGGATGAGCCGTTCCATCGGCGTGGGCTGACCAAAGCGATACACGCGCTCTCGCGCAAAGAGGATTTCCTGACGCAGGCGGCGGTCGAGAGGCAGATTGTCGCGTTCCATTCGTGGCAGGATACATCCCCGCCGCCCGTGGCTCGGCAAGAGGTTTCGCCGCTTCAATGCGCGGTTCTTTTCTTAGTGGCTGGGTGCTTCCACTCAATGACCTGCCCGTCCTGCTCCAGCCGTATTTTCAGCTTCGCATAATCCACCTGCTGCACCGGGGTCTTGTCATTCACGGCCATACAAGCAGCGGTGCCCGCGCTCTGGCTGGTGCACATGAAGACGGGCTCCATACGGATGCTGCTGTAGGCGGTATGGCTGGCACTCAGCGCGAAGGTGACGAGGAGATTGTCGCACTCGCCCTGCCTGGGAACAATGGCCGCATAGCCGATGCCATAAGGTGGCGCGCCATCACGACCGCCAGCGGTCTTGCCCTCACGCACGACCACTCCTTCTTTCACGATGCGGCGGATCTCGTGCGTGTCCGTGCCGTAGCTGCCAAGGCTGACAGGCTTGGGCGCCACCAGCCGCCCAAAGGTGTGATGTTCGGTCATCACCAGCTCGCTGATCATGCGCCGGGCCTCGCGCACATAAATCTGGTGCGGCCAGCCGCCGTTGTCGATGAACTCATCCTTGGGCAGGCCAAAACGCTGCATGTCCTTGCGCACCTTCTCCGGAACGCGCAGATCAGTAGCCAGGAAGTGCAGCAGGCCGCGGTGGTAGTTTTCATGTTCTTTTCCGATCTTCCCGCGCTGCGCGTAGCTGGCCTCAGGCCATGCGTGCGAGGCACCGGGCAGATTGCCGCCAAAAGTCGCGGTGTTGAAGTCCCACTTGTCATTCGGCAGCGCGTCATGCTTGGAGAACCAGCGCAGGTCCATGTCATCCCCATTGGCGATACAGGCTTCGATAAAGCGCACCACGATCTCGTAACGTTTAGGATCGTAATCCGAAGGCGGCGTGATGGGAATCATGTTGGCCGGGTTCGTGGTGAGGCAGAGTCGATAGCAATAGGCCTGCACGCCAGGTGCAGGTTCGCCGGGGGCACCAGGCTCTCCGGGCTGAATGAGAGGCAGCAGACCGCTTTGGGGATCTCCCTTCACCACGTAGGGATCGAGTGGAAAATCCCGATCCCACACGCCTTGGCCACCTTTGAGCCGCCCGCTCTCTCCGGGCTGTGCGTAGCTGGTGTGGGGCAGAAACTTTTCCGCGTAGTGGATGCCATTGTAGGTTTCTCCATACTTCGCATTGCCTTCGCGCATCAGGGTATAAGCCACGCCCGACTTTGCCATCAGATCGCCCTCATAGGTGGTGTCGATGAAAACTTTTGCGCGAAACACGGTGCCGTCTTCACAGACGAACTCCGTGATGTGCGACCCGTTCTTTTTCACAGAGGCCAGGCGCGCGCCGAAGTGCACCTTCACTCCGGCCTCGCGAGTCAGGTCGTTGAAAACCTGCTCCGCCTTGTGCGGCTCGATTGCATACGCGCCACCGGTGGCTGGGCCGCCGCCCTTGCTCTCAAAGGGCCTGTCCCAGGCCAGTGTCACTCCCACGGTCGCAGCCAGCTTGGTAAAATACTCGCGCGCGATGCCACCGACGGAGCGTGGATCGCCGATGTCCACGGCGCTGAGACCGCCGCTGGTCATGCCGCCGAGATGACGACCAGGCTCGGCAATCACCACACTCTTTCCCATGCGCGCCGCCTGCACTGCAGCCGCTACACCACCACTGGTGCCGCCATAGACACACACATCGGCTTCCACCACAGCGGCGGTGACAAAAGACGAAGACAAGGCAAGAGCAAGCAGAAAGGACTTCATGGGTTATCTGAAAGCAGACGATGCAATGCCGCACTCCTTGCTGGTCAGGAAGTCTGACCAACGACCAGATCCACAAAGATCACCGCCACAGGCTCTCCCGCCTTGAGCGTGACCTCCAGGCTGTTTTTGCCCGCACGCAGAAGTGACTGCGGAAGGGTCCACGCGCGCAGTTCCTCCGGCTTGCCGAGCATGGATGGGTAGTGAACGCGGAAAGGCTCCGAGACATCGTCTGTCGCTACAACGGGCTCGCCATTGAATGTGGCGGCCCACTCGCTGGCGCCGAGCGCCTTGTCCGCCTGAATTCGCACACGCGCCCCCTGCCTCCAGCCGCCGCTAGGCGGGGCGAGATCAAAAATGAACTTGGCCGCTTTGCCCACCTCGATCTTGCGCGGCACGGGCAACGGCTTCATGCCGGGAGCACGCCAGCCCTGGGCGATGAACCAGTGCTGCGGCCCCTGCGCGAGCGCCTGGGGATCGCGCACAGCTTTCAGCGCCTCAAAAGGTGGCTCACCAAACACTCCGCGTCCCTCACCCTGGCCATGCTGGCGATAGTAGGCAAAATTGAAGAGGCTGATGCCATCGGCACCGCGTGCATAAGCCAGATGCGCGGCGGTGTGCAGGTGCTCCCGCGTCGCTCGGCGGAAGGGAAAGACATCGTAGCCTTTCAGAACTTTGTCGCCCTTCCAGATCGTGTGGCAGAGTTCAAAGTAAAGCGCCGCTCCTTTCGTCTGCGTGCGGATGGCAGCAAGATCATGCTGCTGCGTGGTGAAGTAATGCTCGGAGGCATTCACCATATCGAGGCCCGCAGCGACGAGGGCTTTCAGATCAAGTCCCAGTACATCCAGCGCGGGCAGGTGACAGGGCACACGCGCGCAGAGCCAGCGGCGCTTCCCAATCCTCGCCGTCTGATTCATCAAGGTGCGCACCTCGCGCACAAAGGCTGTCATGATGGCACGGCGCTGCTCAAGTGACGTCTCTTCAGGGCGGAAGTAGCTGTAGAAGCGAAGGAAATCGAGTTCCAGACCGTTGAGATCGTAGTTCTCACACAGTTCACGAATGAGCGCCATCTTCTGCGCACGCACCTCCGGCACAGCCCAGTTTTGAACGAGGTCGGCACCTCGCAGAGAGCCGGGCTTGAGACGGTATTCAGGATGCTCGACGTAAAATTTCGTCACACTCATGCCGATGCTGCTGCCAGGTTTGTCTCCAGGCTTGGGATCGCTGAACTCCTTGTGATGCGCATCATTCATGCGCAGCGAGATAAACGCCGCCTGCTGCTTCTGCCGACAACGGTCGATGAAGACCTGCACCACATCTCCACCATCCAGCACAAACTGTCCGAAGGAATCGGGCTTCTGGCCGTAGCGCTGCCTGATCCATGCGTAGTGCTCCGCCAGAGGCAGCGCCTTGCTGGGCCAGAGGGGCACCATGCCCAGGCCGGGCTGCAGCAAATGCGCATCCACCAGCCCCGCCACCTCGTCCACCGTAGCCTCCAGCATCTCCGTCCGAAACGGCTCCCGTGCTCGGTGAAAAGGGCTGACGCAGGAGGTGATGTTGGTCAGGTCATTGCTGTAGAGCACGCGCGGCGCGCCACGTGGTATCTCTGCTGCTCCAGTCATCCATGGCAGGACCGCTGCGGCCTTGAGACAATCACGCCTTGTGACGCCGGCTCTTTGAGATGGTTTTTCAAATCGGGGATTATTCTTCATGCAGCTGCAATGGCGTCGTCTCTGGTCTTTTCCGAATGTCTTTGGCACGACACAGATTGCAACCTCTCTGCTGCGGGCAGCCATCAAACAAAAAAACAGCCACCTCATACGCTGAGATGGCTGCCACATGGAATCTATCAATGCCCTGGCTTACTTCGTCGGAAACGGGTTCCTCTCGTCAAAGCCCGCCTGATGCCAGTAGGGGTAGATCTTTGGCTTGTCGCTGGCGGCGTCCAGTTTGGCCACCTGCTCGGCTGTGAGGTTCCAGCCCACGGCACCGAGGTTTTGGCGTAGCTGCTCCTCATTGCGCGCGCCAATAATAAGCGAGGAAACGGTAGGCCGCTGGAGCAGCCAGTTCAGCGCCACCTGTGGCACGGTCTTGCCGGTTTCGGCGGCCACTTCATCCAGGGCATCCACTACTTTGTAGAGGTATTCATCATCCACCTGAGGTCCTGCTGAGGCGCTAAGTTTGTGGTTCAGGCGGCTCGTCTCTGGGCGTGGCTGATTGCGGCGGATCTTGCCTGTCAGGCGGCCCCAGCCGAGCGGGCTCCAGACGACCGCGCCAACTTTCTGGTCCAGTCCCAGCGGCATCAGCTCCCACTCATACTCACGACCGATCAGCGAGTAGTAGGTCTGATTGGCCACATACTTCGTCAGACCAAACTTGTCGGCATGCGCCAGAGATTTCATGAGATGCCAGCCGGAGAAGTTTGAGACGCCGATGTAGCGGATCTTTCCTGCACGCACGAGATCGTCCAGGGTACCGACGACCTCCTCCACTGGAGTCATGGCATCAAAGCCGTGAAGTTGATAGAGGTCGATGTAGTCGGTCCCCAGGCGCTTCAGGCTGCCCTCCACGGAGCGGATGAGATGCCAGCGGGAGGAGCCGACGTTATTCGGCCCCTCGCCAAAGCGGAAGGTGCCCTTGGTGGAGATGAGCACCTGGTCGCGACGACCTTTGATGGCCTGCCCCAGAATCTCCTCCGCCAGACCATTCGAATAAATGTCTGCTGAATCAAACATCGTCAGCCCATGCTCCAGGCAGATGTCGATGAGGCGGGAGGCTTCCGCGACATCAGACGCGCCCCATTCTTTGAAGAATTCCGTGCCGCCGCCAAAGGTGCCGGTGCCGAGAGTGAGAGCCGGCACTTTGAAGCCGGAGCCGCCGAGTTGTCTGTATTCCATAGGTGTGTGAGTTTGGGGTGAAAAGGAGCCAAGAAGCTTATGAATTGAACTGCCGCAGTTCTTTAAAAACGCCCGCTGCAATCTCAAACGAGCGCAGCCTGGCCTGCTGATCGTAAATGTGCGCGGTGGCGATGATCTCATCAGCCCCCGTGTCATTGAGCAGCATCTCGATCTGTCGTCGGAAAGCGGCCGGTCCGCCTATGGCAGAGCAGCGTGTCATGCGGTCCACCTGCGCAGCCTCCGTGGGAGTCCACAGACGCCCCATGTCATCCACAGGCGGCTGGAGCTGTCGCGGTCTACCGCGCACGAGATTGAGAAACACCTGCTGCAATGAGGTAAATAGTCTCCGTGCCTCCTCATCTGTATCTGCAGCAAAGATGTTCACGCCGATCATCACATGTGGCTTTTCCAGCACCTTGGAGGGCTGAAAATGGCTGCGGTAGATGTCCAGCGCCTGATGCAGCAGCTCCGGCGCAAAATGAGAGGCAAAAGCAAACGGCAGCCCCAGCTCCGCTGCCAGCGTGGCGCTGAAGGTGCTGCTGCCGAGAAGGTAAAGAGGCACATTCAGCCCCTGACCTGGCACAGCCTGCACTCTCTGCCCCGGCACCGGTGGGCCTAGAAAGCCCAGCAGTTCCTGCACATCCGCCGGGAAGGTATCGCCACTGCTGCCGAGACCGCGCCTTAGCGCGCGGGCAGTGAGTTGATCCCCGCCCGGCGCACGACCAAGCCCGAGATCAATGCGGCCGGGATATAACGACTCCAGGGTGCCAAACTGCTCGGCAATCACCAGCGGCGCGTGATTAGGCAGCATGATGCCGCCGGAGCCCACGCGGATGGTGGATGTGCCGCCTGCAATGTGCCCGATGACCACCGACGTGGCCGCGCTGGCCACACCGGGGATGTTGTGATGCTCCGCCACCCAGTAGCGGTGATAGCCCAACTTTTCCGTATGCTGCGCCAGACTCAGCGAGTGGCGAAAGGACTGCGCCGCAGTCTCTCCCTCCAGTATCGGGGAAAGATCCAGCACGGAGTAAAGGAGGCCGTCATGCGCATTCATAACGCAGGGTAATCGGTGTAGCCTTTGGCCCCGTCTCCATAAAAGGTGGAGGGATCAGGAGAGTTCAGGGCGGCACCTGAAGCAAAGCGTTTCGGGAGGTCGGGATTGGCCAGGAAGGGCACCCCAAAGGCCACGGCATCTGCATCTCCAGCAGCAAGGATCGCATTCCCAGACTCCAGAGTGAACTTCTCGTTGGCCACATACACGCCGCCAAAGGCCTTCTTGAGCGCTGGGCCGATGCTGTCGGGTGCCTGATGCTCACGCGCCGCGATGAAGGCGATCTTGCGACGGCCAAGCTCACGCGCTACATAGCCAAAAGTTTCCAGAGGGTTCGCATCGCCCATGTCGTGCGCATCTCCTCGCGGCGCCAGGTGCATACCCACACGGTCAGCGCCCCAGACGGAGATCACCGCATCTGCGACCTCCAGCATCAGCCGCGCACGGTTTTCCACTGTGCCGCCGTACTCATCCGTGCGCAGATTAGTCTTGGACTGAAGAAACTGATCCAGCAGGTAACCATTCGCACCGTGGATCTCGACACCGTCGAACCCGGCTAGCTTTGCGTTTTCAGCGCCTTTGCGGAAAGCTTCGACGATGCCCGGGATTTCGGCGAGTTCCAAAGCACGCGGTGTTACAAAAGGCTTCTCAGGCCGCACCAGGCTCACATGCCCTGCGGCTGCGATGGCACTGGGGGCCACAGGCAGAGCGCCATTCAGGAACATTGGGTCCGAAATACGCCCCACATGCCAGAGCTGGAGAAAAATGCGCCCTCCGGCCTCATGCACGGCCTGGGTCACGAGCTTCCAGCCAGTCACCTGCTCCTCCGACCAGATGCCAGGTGTATTTGCATAACCGACGCCCATTGGGGTCACAGAGGTGGCCTCGGTGAGGATGAGTCCAGCGCCAGCACGCTGGCGGTAGTACTCGGCCATGAGGGAGTTCGGCACACGCTGCTGCCCGGCTCGTGCACGGGTCAGAGGGGCCAGGAAAATGCGGTTGGCAAGGGTCAGAGAGCCGAGCTGGAGGGGGTCAAAGAGAGTAGGCATAAACAGTTAGTTCCTTTGTTCATAAATACCGAACAATAGAATTATTGAACTGCAAGTGAAATTAATGTAGCTTCCGCACATCAGACCCCTCCACCATCCTCCAGCCGAAAGTTTCACCGTCGCGGGCATCCTTCATGCCCTGTCAGACCCGGTGCGTCTCAGCATTGTAGCCGAGCTGCGCAAGGCCGAGGAGGGCCTGAACTGCGTGGAAACCACCGGACGTCTGAAGTGCACCATGCCCAAGTCCACCTGCTCTCAGCACTACCGTATTTTGCGCGAGTCCGGCATCATCCACAGCGAGCGCCGTGGCGTGGAGCTCACCAGCAAGGTGCGCCGGAAAGAGCTGGATAGCCGCTTTCCTGGCCTGCTGGACGCCATTCTCAAAGCATGGCGGCGTGAGCACGGAGAGTGAGCCCCGCTCTATTCACCACACTCTGGCTCAGCCAGCGGCTCCTGCCTGAACTCACCGTCTCGTGAAGCCTGCCAGCAAACGTTTGCCTCCACATCCAGGCAGGTGAGCCACCCGCCGCCGTAAGCGTAGGTGTCGATGCAAACGGCATGTCCACAATTCAACGGTCTGCCGCTTTTCTGAGCTGAGTGGCCGCAGATCATGCGTCGTCCGGAAACATGCGGATGCTTTGCACTGAAGTGCGCCCAAAGCAGCGTCTTCTCAGACTGCTCAGCCATCGGCAGCTCCGGCACGACATTCGCATGGACAAAAAAATCATTCGCCTCCTCGTGATAAAGCGCCGTGGATTCTAGAAAATTCCAGTGCACATCCGGAATGTCCGCAAAAGTAGTGGCAGCATAGGAGTCCAGCGTTTCGGTGCCGCCATAGGTAAGCCACTTGGACAGAAAAGAACTGTCATCACGTGCCCGCAACATCATCACCTCATGGTTTCCTCGCAGCGTCACCAGCCGACAGCGGTTCCGCAGCTCCAGCAGATGCTCAATGACTGCATGCGTGGCTGGCCCGCGATTAACGTAGTCCCCCAGAGTCACCACCGTGTCTGAGGCGTCAAACTTCAGCTCCTGGTCCAGACGCCGCAGGGCATCGGCACAGCCATGAATGTCTCCAATGGCAAACAACCGCATGATGAATAAGTTAAGGAGTTCATGAACGGGAGAAAGACAGCTTTGTCAGCCGGTTTTTCACCGTTCATGTTTTCTCGTTTGGTCTTCAGCATAGGGGTACCTCCGAGCCACTCTCGAAATACACTTCGCGGATTGTGAGGCGCTGCCTTGCCCTCACTGGGCAGCCGTGAGCCACTCCAGATTGAAGCGGGCCAAAGTCAGGCGACCTCCGGCAAAGTGGGCCAGCACAGAGCCGTCACCGCTGCGGCCGTAGAAGCAGAGGATGGTACCACTCTTGGTCACCGCGATGTCTGAGTACATGCTCGGCCCAGGTTCGATGGACTTGCTCACCGGCCAGGTCTGGCCCTCGTCGCGGCTGAGCTTCACGCTGACATTTTTGCGGTCGCGGTTTTTGCCGGGTTCTGCTTTGCCTTTTGCTTTCTCCAGATTGTGCGGATTGGAGAAAAGAATGAGGCTTTGTCCGTCGTGATCGTAGCGCACAATACCGCCCATGCAGATGGGCTCCAGCAGCGCGTCATCAAACTTTGGCGTGCTCCAGCCTGTGGCACCATCCTTGCTGATCGTGATGAGGCGACGGTGCGCCTTGGACTCACTGCGCACATTCAGCATGACGCTGCCGTCGTTAAGTTCGACGGCCACGGTTTCATTCGGATTGATCCACTCTTCTGTGCAGGGCACGGCGATATCGCCAGCCTTCCAGGTTTTGCCCTGGTCATCGCTGTAGATGGTGGCGGTGACACTGGGGCGATGTGCGTTTCCACCCGTGCCGGTGGAAAGCCACACAGGGACAACGAGACGGCCGCTCTTGAGCTGGATGCTGTGGTCCGGCCCGGTGGCCAGCACCTTCCAGTCATAGTCTTTCTTGAAGGCGTCAAAGGCGGCTGTGATCTCGACGGGCTTGCTCCAGGTGAGACCATCGTCCACGCTGTGCTGGTAGAAGCAGCGCTCGTACTCCAGGCAGAAGAGCATGTGCACCGTACCGTCTTTGTCAGAGATGAGCACAGGGTTGTTGTAGGTCACGTCATTGGGATCAACGTTCTTCATTTTGAGCGCGAAAGGGTTTTTCTCCTTTGGTCCCTCCACATTGGCAATACTTTGAGGTGAACTCCAGGTCTTGCCTTCATCCGTGCTGCGACGGAGCAGGATGCGGATGTCATCCCAGTCGCTGACACCGGCGGCACGTTTACGCGCCTCACACCAGGTCAGCACCGTGCCCTTGGCTGTCACTACAATTCCGGGAATGTGATAGAGCTGATAGGCGGGATTGTCTCCGACGATGAAAAGATCCTGTTTTTCGATGAAGGGTTCGGCGGCAGCGAGCGTGCTGCAAAGCAGCAGGAGTGAGGCGAGATGTTTCATGGTTGTCATGGTTAGGTGGCTGTATGGTAAAGGATCACAGTTTGCGGGTCTCAGAGGGCGGCTACCACTCCCCTTCCCGCTGGAATTTGGCCCTGGCGTTTTTGCCAAACTGCGCGCCAGCGGCGGCCAGATTGGCCAGAACCTCGTCGCTGCTCAAACCCGCACTGCCACGTGCAGCAGGGATGACGGTCTGGCATTCATTGGCATCCATGAAGCGTGAGGCTTCGAGGATCTGCGGCTGCGCCTCAGGCTCAATCACGAGGAAGCCGTGCTTGTCGGCATGAATCAAGTCACCGGGGTTGACCTTGCGCCCAAAAACTTCCACTTCGCAGTTCCAGCGCACGGGATGCACATGCGCATGGCCCACGCACATGCGGCGTGCCAGGGCTTTGAACCCTGCATTGTTCATTTCATCCACATCACGGATCGCACCGTCAACGATGGTGCCCACGCAACCCAGTGCGCGGTGCATGTTGCTGTTCACCTCGCCCCAGAAGGAGCCGATGGTGCGCGGCTTGTCGAGATCCTGCACACAGACGATCTTGGGCCCGGGGATACTGGCCACGTAGCGGCGGTACTCATTCCAGGCGTTCGCGTTGGCCTCGCGGTGCGCCTTGTTGCTCGGCTCCACCACCACGGTGACGGCGTAGCCAACCATCGGCCCCATCTGCGGCATGAAGTCGCGGACTTCTTCCAGGTTGAAGCCGTCGGCCGCAGGATCGCGCTTGGTGATCTGCTCCCAGCCATTGTAGATGGTGGGTGTGTTCCAGCGCTTGAGTTGGAGGAGTTCGGAATGAGGAAGCATGAGGATGAAGGTTGGCCCTTCATGAACGCAGCGGCACGCGAATTCTCTGTGGTCATTTCAGCTGACCACGGCATCATGTAACACTCCTGCCATGCACGCCGTACCGCCCCGCCCTTCACTCGTGACACACAGCGCCGACTTTCTCCGCGAAGCCCTGCTGCGCGGAGAATGGCAGGACGTGCTGCCATCTGAGCGCATGCTCTGCACGCGCCTGCGCATCAGCCGCCCCACACTGCGCGCGGTGCTCTCACAACTGGAACAGGAAGGTGTGATCGGGCCCGTGGTGAACAAGCGGCGGCAGATCCTCGCGCCATCCGCCAGCTCAAGTGGAAAGCCCGCCGCCTCGCATCTGATAGCGCTTTTATCACCCGTCCCGCAGCAGGCCATGCCTCCGTTTGTGCTGTTCTGGATGGACTCCCTGCGCGAGCTCCTCGCAGAGGCAGGCTATCAGCTGGAGGTGCATGTGAGCACGCACTGCTTCACAGCCAAGCCGGCAGGTGGCTTGAAAAAACTGACACAACGCGCACCGGCCGCAGCATGGGTGCTTTTCCGATCCACTCCTGTCATGCAGCGCTGGTTTGCCGAGCAGCAGATGCCTGTGGTCATCGCAGGCTCATGCGCCGAGGGGCTTTCTCTTCCCTCCGTGGATCTGGACTACCGCGCCACCTGCCGCCACGCCGCCACGATGTTGATGCAAAAAGGGCACCGCCGTATCGCGCTGCTGCTGCCTGACTCCTCTCATGGCGGCGATGTGGACAGCGCGCTGGGATTTCGTGAAGCCTTTGCCACCCGCGATGCCGAGCCCTGCGTACTGCCTCACCATGAAACAGCCGAACAGGTGATCGCGACACTCAGTGAAGCACTCAAGCGCAAACCGGCCCCCACGGCTTTTCTCGTCGCGCGCTCCATCCATGCACTCACAGTGGTGACGCATCTGCTTCGCCTCGGCCACCGCCTGCCGCGAGACTTTGCTGTCGTCTCCCGCGATGACGACGCCTTCCTAGACCATGTCTCGCCAAAGGTGACACGTTACTCCGCCGATGCCGCCAAATTTGCCCGTCGTCTCGCAAAACTGGTGCTGCAACTTGCGCAGACCGGCCACACCAGCACCAAGCCCGCGAGACTGATGCCAGACCTGCGACGTGGCGAGACGGTGTGAAGAACCCTAGGCTCCAAACGCCTCAATGAAGCACACCTCCAGCGCCAGCCCTTCATTCACATTGGTATGCAGGTGGCTTTCCAGCTGACGCAGCACGCGGATTCGCTTGGTCACATCTCCGGGCTGCCAGCGTGCAGCCAGGGCGGCGGTGGCATCTTGAAATTTTGGCAGATCCAGATTCACGGCCCCAGCCTGCTGACGCGCCACATCACCCATCCATGAAAGCAGCAGCTCCATCAGCGAGGTGCGCTGCTGCAGATACTCGGCCTCGATCTGCGCCTCCACCTGCTCTTCGCGTTGCTTCAACCAAGTTCCATCGGTGGTCTTGGCGTAATGCTCCTGCTCACGCTCAAACTCAGCCTCCTGCTCCTTTTTGATGGAGTCGTGCAGGCTTTCGAGAATGTCTTCAAAATCCTTCTTGAGCGAAAGCGCCTCCGCGATGCTGCCGCCCTGCTTGGAGGCCATGCGCTTGAGCACATAGAGCAGCCTGCCCTCGTGCTCGGTAAAGATGCGCGCGCCATCCGGTGGCAGCAGAGAGATCTCGATCACACGAGACTGGATGGTGGGCAGCAGCTGCTCGGGCTGCGTGGTCAGCAGCAGGAGCAGTGTGTTCGGCGGCGGCTCCTCCAGCGTCTTGAGAAAGGCGTTCTGCGCCTGCACGTTCATGCGCTCGGCATCCACGATCACGGCCAGCTTCCAGCCGTTGGGCGCGGCGGTCTGGTGAATCATCTTTTCCAGAAAGCGGATGGTGCCGGGATCGTCGCCATCATCGCCGATGGTGATGCGGCGGGATTTGCTCTGCGGGCGGAGGACTACAGCCCCCTGCCCTTCCCAACCTTCCAGGGAGCCCATCTTGGTGCCCACCAGGAGATCCAAGGCTCTGGCGGCAAAAACTTCATGCTGCGCCGCCTTCGGCCCAGTGATCAGGTAGGCGTGTCCCAGACGGCCGTTGTCACGGGCACGGCCGAGGAGCTCTAGGGCATGGTCGCTCTTAAACGGCATGGGTTTGCGCGGTGATGATCTGCCAGATGTTTTCGTGCACGGCCTCCGGCGCAACCGCTGCATCGATGATGCGGATGCGACCCGGCTCGGCACGCGCCAGATCAAGGTAGCCTTGGCGGACCTTTTCAAAGAACTCCATCGGCTGGCTTTCGATACGATCCAAGGCGCGTCCCGCCTGGTGAATGCGCTGCCGTGCGATGGTGCTGTCCATGTCGAGCAGCAGCGTCAGGGCAGGCAGCGTGCCACCGATGGCAAAATGATTGATGGCACGCACACTCTCCAGCGGCAGGCCGCGCGCCACGCCTTGATAAACCGTCGTGGAGTCCAGGAAGCGGTCCAGAATGACAAACGCACCGTCATCCAGCAGCGGGCGGATCTTCTCGCGCACCAGCTGGGCCCGGCTGGCGGCAAAGAGCAGCAGCTCCGTCTCATTGGACATCGTGGCCCCTTCCTTGGCATGCTGCAGCAGATGCCGGATGCTCTCTCCCAGCTCCGTGCCGCCTGGCTCGCGCAGCACGACCACACGCCGCCCCGCAGTCTCCAGCCGCGTGCGCAGCAGGCCTATCTGCGTGGACTTGCCGCAGCCTTCGGAGCCTTCAAAGGAGAGCAGGAAACCAGCGCTCATCGCATCACTCCCACTCAATGCTGGCAGGCGGCTTGGTGCTGATGTCGTATAGCACGCGGTTCACGCCTTTGACGCTGTTGAGGATCTTGTTGGAGGCATTCCGCAGCACGGAGTAGGGCAGTTCCACCCAGTCGGCGGTCATGGCGTCTTCGCTGATGACAGCACGCAGGGAGATGGCCTGCTCATAGCTGCGTTCGTCTCCTTTGACACCCACGGTTTTCACCGGCAGCAGCGCGGCATAGGCCTGCCAGGTACGCTCATACCAGCCGCTACGGCGCAGCTCATTGATGAAGATGGCATCCGCCTGCTGGGTGGTGGCCACACGCTCAGCGGTGATCTCTCCCGGAATACGCACAGCCAGCCCCGGACCCGGGAATGGATGACGCCACAGCGCCTGATGCGGAATGCCCAGGCTGGCGCCGAGAGCACGCACCTCATCCTTGAAGAGCTCGGCCAGAGGTTCGAGCACCTTGCCTTGCTCTTTCAGTTCCATGATGCGGTCCACTCGGTTGTGGTGCGTCTTGATCTTGCTGGCAATGCTGCCGCTCGTGGCGCTCTCGATCACGTCAGGATAGAGCGTCCCCTGCGCCAGCAGTTCCACGTTGTCGGCCACCTTCCAAAACTCCTCCACAAACAGCGTGCCGATAATGCGGCGCTTTTGTTCAGGGTCGGTCACGCCTTTCAGCGCGCCCAGGAAGACGGCGCTGGCATCGATCTGTTCGATCGGCACACCAACCTCTGCAAAGAGCTGCTTAACTTCTGCGCCTTCATTCAGGCGCATCATGCCAGTGTCGATGAAAATGCAGCGCACTTTCACGCCAGCCTTGGCCAGCAGCACGGCCAGCACCGTGCTGTCCACACCACCAGAAACGCCGCAGATCACCTCACGGCTGCCCACCTCGGCCTTGATGCGCTCAAGCATCTGCGCCTTGAAGGCCTGGATGTCGAACTTGGCTAGGGTGGCGCCGCTCTTGGTCAGGAAGTTCTTGAGAATCGCGGTCCCCTCATGCGAATGCGTGACCTCTGGGTGAAACTGGATGCCCCAGCAGCGGTCAGACCACTTCAGCGCCACGGGCACGGCGTCTTCATTCGTGGCGATGACCTGCGTGGTGCTGGCGAGATTGGCGCACGTATCACTGTGGCTCATCCAGACCTGGGACTCATGCGAGATGCCACTGAAGAGATCCGCGTGATCAGTCACCACCAGCTTGGCAGGGCCATACTCGCGGGTCACCCCCGGCTTCACTGTGCCGCCGTGCTTGATGTTCAGCAGTTGCATGCCATAGCACACGCCCAGCACAGGCACTCCAAAGGACATCAGCTTGTCGTAGTCCACATCTGGAGCATCGACATCTGACGTGCTGCGCGGGCCTCCAGAGAGGATGATGGCTCCGGGGTTTTGCAGATTGGCCAGCTCAGCAGGCGGATAAAGGTGCGAGGCAAAGCCCAGTTCGCGCACACGGCGGACGATGAGCTGGGAGTACTGGGAGCCGTAATCGAGAACGGCGACTTCTTGCAGGGTCATGAGGGGGAGATGACGGAGGTAGAGTGTGAAGCAGCGAAAGCCAGAGCATCAATGCGGCTCATAGTTCACCGGCTCTTCGGTGATGACGACATCGTGCGGATGGCTCTCCTTGAGACCACCGGCAGTGATGCGGACAAAGCGGGCCTTGGCGCGCAGTTCGTCAAGCGTATTGGCACCCACGTAGCCCATGCCGGAGCGAAGGCCGCCGATGAGCTGGAAGACCACCTCAGCAAGCGGGCCTTTGTATGGCACGCGTGCTTCGACGCCTTCGGGCACCAGTTTGCCGGAACTGTTCTGCCCGTAGCGATCGCCAGCACCTTTACGCATGGCCTTGAGACTGCCCATGCCACGGTATTCCTTGAAGGTGCGCCCCTGCCACTTGACCATATTACCAGGGCTTTCAGCCGTGCCAGCCAGGAGAGATCCCAGCATCACGAAATCAGCACCTGCAGCGAGCGCTTTGACGATGTCGCCTGAATAACGGATGCCACCATCAGCAATGACGGTCACGCCTGCCTCACGGCAGACAGCAGCCACCTCCTGCACAGCTGTAAACTGCGGCATGCCCACGCCGGAAATGATACGCGTGGTGCAGATGGAGCCAGGGCCCACCCCCACCTTGACGGCAGAAGCGCCTGCTTTCACAAGGTCGCGCGCACCATCGGCAGTGACCACATTGCCAGCCACGATCGGAATGCTGGAGCCTAGACTCTCACGCAGACGGGCGATGACCTGCATCACGCGGCTGGTGTGACCGGTGGCGGCGTCGATAAAGACGGCATCTGCCCCGGCTGCCTGCATGGCCAGACCGCGTGCCACGCAGTCTTCACCCACACCCACAGCGGCACCCACGCGGAGCTGACCGTTGGCGTCCTTGGCGGCATTGGTAAACATCTGGCGCTTCACGATGTCCTGCTTGGTGATCAGACCGGCCAGCTTGCCGTTGGAATCGACCAGCGGGAGCTTTTCGATGCGCTGGGTGTAGAGGATCTTCAGAGCGTCCTCAAAACTGGTCTGCGGCGTGCCGGTGGCCAGCTTGTCACGTGGAGTCATGATGGCCGAGACGGGCGTGGCTTCGTCCTCAATGTACCACATGTCGCGGCTGGTCACCATGCCGGCCAGTTTGCCCTGGGCATCCACCACCGGGAAGCCGCTGACACCCTTCTCATGCATCAGGCGCTGCACCTCGCCGAGCTTTGTCTCAGGCGAAACGGTATGCGGATGCTGAATGACGGTATTTTCAGAGCGCTTCACCCGTGCCACGTGCTCGGCCTGCTGGTCGATGGGGCAGTTGCGGTGGATCACTCCCAACCCGCCCTCACGCGCAAGGGCGATGGCGAGCTCGGACTCCGTGACGGTGTCCATGGCCGAGGAGAGAATCGGCACATTCAGGCCGATGGAGGCCAGTTTGGTGGAAACATCGACGTCCCCAGGCAGCACCTGACTCAGTCCGGGAAGGACAAGAACGTCGTCGAAACTTAAAGCGAGAGATGGCAGTTCACCCATGCGCCATTCAAGCCACGATCAGGCTTCTGTCATGCGGAAATTTGACCGATATGCACAACGTGCCCATTCAGGGCCTCTCTCGCCAGCCACAATTAGAAGCCTGGCTTGTAGCTCCGCACTTTGCCAGTGTAGGGGTCGATCTGGATGACGAAGAAATTCTTGGGCAGGTTGGCCTGCGTCACCGGAGTTCCGGAACCGAAAGTCAGAGTGAAGCAGTTTTTACTGAGATCCTTAGGAGTAGTTGTGACAGCCATCCCACCTTGGGTGGCAGCACCGACCACGAGGCACGAGCCATCAGGCATGAACCGAATGGCATTATATTTGGCGCCGTTCACCCCCGAGTAACCCGAGGATGATCCGGGCTTGGTGTCATTGACACCACCTCCTTTGGTGTAGATCGCCCCGCTGAGTGTGTCATCAGCCGGAATAATAATGCCCTCAGGAAGCCGCACCAAATTGCCCACGGGCGTCATCACTTCCTGAATGTTCACAGCGCCTCCATTACCCCCTTGATTAACCTGAGTGATTTTGAAAAGCTGATAAGCGTGATAAACTGGCGACTGGTCCTGATCTTCTGCGAAGCTGAAAAAACGTATCTCCACTGGAGAGTTGGTGCTGCTGGCGGTCTGCTGCGCTTCCGACAATGATCCCACCATGGCCTCCCCTGCGGCAGATAGCCTGCTGGCCTGCATGGTTCGTGTGAGCGCCGGCGTGGCCAAAGCCAGCAGCATAACCACGATGGTAATAACCACGAGCATTTCGATAAGGCTAAATCCACGGGAACGCGGTGCTGAGAGAGACATGAAGCGTTTCATAGCTTGATGACTAAAATGTTAAATTGAAGAGGGTGAAGATTCAGGAAGAATGACTTGGACTAGAAGCTCCACCGTGCCTGCCTGAGAGCAATGGTGGTCGTAAAAACACGGTAGTTCAGCTTCGCCGCGAGCAACATCTGCCTGAGCGCACCTGGTGTTTCAGGAGTTCCTTCGAGATCTTGAGTGTAACGGCTGGCAGACTTAAAGAGGCCGCCGACATCGGTCATGAGCTGGGTGAGCTGGGCAGTGTTGGTTGTGGAAGCCAGATACTCGCCCGACCGCTCATCCAAAGCGATCATGGTAACCTTGAGAAGCGGCGGCAGCAGATGCTGCGTCCCCTGAGGCGCGGTACCCGACACAGCCGGCCCGAGTTGCGATGAATCGTAGGTGTAGTCAGGTGCTATTTGATACACGTCACTGGATGCCGTACCCGTGGTGGAAGTATTTTCAGTCTGCGGAGAAATGACGAGTGCGAGAATGTTTTCTGCAATTGGCCGGGTGAAAAAGCGCCCGAAAGTCGCATCATTTTCAGTGCCATTGACCTTGGCAGAACGCACATCATTAGCCAGTGCACCGCTTTCTGTATTTTGATACCACTGCCTGATGTTTGAAGGATTTGAACGATAATTGCTGTCGTAGATGCGGTTTGCGTCAGCCGTCGGGCTGTACTCCATGAGCCGAAGCCGCGTGCGGGTTGGCACGAGAGTCGAGTAAGGCGCGCTGTTCAGGAATGAAGGCCGGAAATAGGCATCGCTGTCCAGTTCCACGAAATAACCTCGTCCACAGATCAGGTTGGTCAGATTGGCCATGTCCGCCACAGTGGTTGCGGTTCCAGCCGCAGCAGCATTGACAGCGCTCGCGTCAGTTCTAACAACTCCCAGGGGAGCCTGGAAAAAGACGGCATGCCCGGGAAACTGCGCCATCGTAGCTCCTGTCAAAATTTCGGTCGTCGGTCCACAGATAAAGTGAAGCTCTGACTGCCTTTTGAATCCATCCGGAGTTTGAATCGCCTGCCCGAGGGCATCGTTGTTCAGTGTCTTCAGGTCACTGGCCCAATAAGTATTGAGCGTGGCCTGGCTTAGATTGCTGGAAAGCAAATCGAAGGCTTTTCGTGCCTCACGGAACTGTGACACACGCGAATTACTGCGCACCCAGGTGCGCTGAACAATGCCCATCACTTGGGTCACCACCAGCATGAGAATGACAAGGAAGGTGATGGACACGAGGAGCTCGATCAGCGTGAAGCCGTCTGCAGATGCACGCGCTCTGGACTTACGGCCACCTGCTGCCTTGACCATGTATTTTGAGTGTTTCATGGCGGAAAAAGTCAGCGGCTTTTGGCAATGAGATGGTTAAAAGTCGCATAAGACATCTTGGTGTCTGGCGATTCGAAATTGAATGAGGTATTGCTCGTCGTGGCTACCTTGATCACAAGGCGGCACAGATTGGGCTCTTCCGTCTCTGCCTTGGGCAGTGCCGCCTTGAATCTTGCATCAATCTGGACCACATAGCTAATTTCCTTCGAGGTGGCCGACACCTCCAGGCCCTGGTCCGTAAAGTACTTGAGCGTTAAGCCACTCGGCAACGAGGTGAACTGCATGTTCTCGTAATTGCGTATGACCTGCTCCAGAATGTTGCTGTTGGTGGTGAGCAGGGAGGTCTTGCGAGACATTTCAAGCCCTTGCGGGAGCAGCCCCAGCAAGGTGATGATCGCAAGTGCCGCAATCGCTACAGCCAAGGCGACTTCCACAAGGGAGAATCCAGCGTTGGAAAAAGAGGCACGCCTGGAACCCGCTCGGCGACTGGGAATGGATAAATTCATGACACGGTTCATGGGTTGAAGCGCTTGGTTTCCAGTGCGTGGAAACGGTAGAAGGAATCAAGAGGTGCCTGGTTGACCGCCCCTTCGGCATAGTCAGGAATGACGAGGTTGGGGTCGTTTGGATCGATGTAGCGTTCCAGCAGGACAGAACCGCGATACTCACTAAGCACCTGGTCTGTGCCTGGGACAAAGGTGGTGGCGTCTGTCGAACGTGCTTTTTTCAGCACCTGAGTGCGCACATGCACCCGGAAAGTGTTGCTGCGGGTGGTCAGGCGTGCATACAAGTTGGAATAGGGGCGCTCACGCACATTATCTCCAGTAGGCCGATTGTAGGACCAGAAGCTGTTCATGATCTCATTGATCTGGTTCTGGCTTGTGGCGTTGAGCACACCCGTAGGATTGGTGATGTTATTGCCGCCGTTCTTAGTCTGCGGAATCAGGTGCATGTCACAGATCTGGCTGGCCGAACGGAAGAGCCCGGCATAGGACTTCTGACCACCTGACTGATGCAGGAACTTCAGGTCAAACTGGCGTAGTGTGGCTGCCACATCCAGCTGGCGGTGCCAGAACTTGTTGTCTCCGGCATCATTCCAATAGCGCTGATCCCAAGCCGCGGTCGAGCCGCCTCCTAGAGGATAGTATTCCTTGGAGGGGACGATGTCTTCGTTCGGAATGGCTGTCATGAACTCACCTTTCATCACGGCATGCATGCCGGTGGCACGACGGATGTTGATGAAGGGCATGATCTGATAATTCATGTTTATACGACCAGCGATCGAGAGCGGTTCGCTGATGGCATAGGGCTCAACCACCGGCATGAAGAACATGTCGAGCAGGTAGTGGTCAGAGGGATCCTGCATGCCGGGATGGCTGGATTGCGAAACAGGACTCAGGCCGTTGATCTGGGCGTGAGGGCGGAAAAGCAGGGTCTGCCATGGGGCATAGTCGTTGCTGGCACTTGATGCCGTGGGCAGGCCGCTCGGATTACCCCAGACTCCAGTCGGCAATGAGCCAAACATGACTGGAGAGGCGATCATGCGGTTCGGCGTCATATAGATGCCGCTGCGCCAGTCGTCTGCATTATGCCATGTGTTAAAGAAATAAGCTGAACGGAAGAACTTGGTCTGATTGTTGAGCGTCTCGTTTCCAGCATAGAAGTTGCCTTCGTCCGGCTTGTTGATATACGGGCCTTCACGGGCATTGGACAAGCCAGTATCAAAGTCGCCAAAAGCATTGGCGGCAGTGGCAAAGTCGCGGCTAGGAGGGAGGTCGGCTTGTCTTGGGTGCACACCATTATAGGTGTTGCCCAAAGCATTGGTGTTGAATCGAGCTCCGCCGATGAGCTGATACGAATTGTCGTAGAAGCTGTTGTAAGCTTGGGGATCCACACTGTTGTCCGCATTCGCCTGCGCGAGCTTCACACCAGGCTCGGCATTCGCCATCGAATTGGTGAAGCTATGCACTTGAAAGAGTGAGGGATCAACCGAGAGAGGATGTGGCATCCACCAGCTGCTGGGCACCTCGTTCCTGGCAGCCAGGGTGCGGTAGTCACCCATGGCCGGGACAATGCTTCGAACGACATCGGTCGGCTGGTTGACACCGTTCGGTGCAATGACTGTAACAGCCTGAGGGCTGACACCAGTGCGGGTCTCGTTGATGAGGGAGGCGGTAGTGTCAAGTCGGCCTCGGATAGCTTGTGCATTACGCGCCCCGGGAGCGTCTGAGCTGATGGCAGACGGAGCGGGCGCAGGCCCTTGGAGCCAGAAAGAATTGCGTCCATCAAACTGAGGGTTGGGCAGGCCTGTCATGCGGCCGATGCAGCCTTCGTAATTGGCCACCCAGTAGTGGGGGCCCACCAGAGTGCGTGTGTAAACAATCCTGCCAAAAGAATCAACTGATTCAGTGTAGGGTTTAGATTCTGCCAGATTAGGCACTGGGACAGAGGAACCAAGGCTGCTGAAATTGACATACATGACCTGCACGGGGGAAGCTGTCTCCCAATTGTGAGTATCATAGATCGAGACTTTGATATCTCCGGTAGGAAAGGTCACCCGCATGGGCAATCTCCTGTCCACAGTAACGAAGTCACTGCAGAAGGCATAGTTTTGGAGGGCATTGTGCCCTGAGGTGTTGTTAACATCATAGTTGACGTCTTTGGGCATCAGCACCAGGCCGCCACTACCGGAAATGCCTCGGGTATGCCTTCCTCCGGAAATATTGCTCGGGCCTGAATGTCCTCCCAGAATGTCAGCCGAACGCCCTTGGGAGTAGATGTTGGTGTAAGATTTGATCGGGATGTCTCCGGTGGTGTTAAACAAAGACACCTCACCGTCTCGATAGGAATGGATCTTCATGTTGGAGATCGTGCTGCCATCCAAAACGATGGTGTATTCAGGGTAAATGCCGGTGTATCCGAGGCTCGGGCAGAAGGCTTCGAGCAGCAGCATGACCTGAACACGCTTGGAATCACTATCAAGCCAGACCCCATCAGGCAGGGTCATATTCCAGAACTGCGGATAAAAGCCCGGATGTTTCGATGGATGCTTGGTGGTACCTCTCGGGGTAGTCTCAGTCCCGTAAATAGTCTGTGCAGCTGTAACACTGGCAAGTTGAGTCAGTGGCGGGAAATTGGAATAATAGTAAGCATTCGCAGGAGCATTATTCGTTGTGAGGGTCAGGCCCGGGTAGGCCACATTGGTTGTTTCGACGCCATCCCCGGGATTGACTCCATACCTGAGAGCGGTACCACCGCCCAGCCCATAAGTAGGGTTCGCTTTATTCCAGATAGCGTGGTTCAAAGATCCGCCATCGATCTGTCCATCCGCCGTGCAAATAAACTGGAAGCCAATTTCTGAAATGGTGATCATGCGGCCAAAGCCTTTGTAGCTGCGACCGCCTTTTTTCCACACTGCCGGCGAGACCTGTCCATGGCCAGGAAGAATTCCAGTAGATGAGACGGCCTGCTGGTTGCTCGAGGCATTGTCACCAGACACAACGGTTGACGTCGGCTGAGGCGAAATGCGCTGACTGGTAAAGGTGTAGCAGTCAGAGAAGTTGTTATCCCGGTAGTTATAAAGATCCACCACCGAGGAGCCCGCGGCGTTCCATGCGTTGTTGTTTCGCGCGGTGATGCCGTCGTAAAGATTGGTGCTGCGGATGTAGTCGAAGAACTGAATGGCAAGCTGGTTGACGTTGTCGTTGCCATATTTGGAGGCAAAGTTGTCGAAGCTGCTGCTGGCATTGAAGGCAGTGTTAGGCCAGCTCAGAAGAGACATCTGGTCCACAAGGTAGTCCAGCAGCTGGCTGTTACGATTGATGTTCAGATCGTTGCTGCCGCTGCGCGAATCGGCCCGGCGGAAGATGTAGCTTTTCTTATAAGTGTCTGTGGTTGAGCTCTTTCTCTGGATCGTAGCGCAGTAGGCGATCATGTTGTCAAAAGTCGTGCGCCATTTGTCCTTCTTCTGATTTTCGTCCGCCACAGGCCAGATGCACACGCGAGGAAGCCCGTGGATGCTGAACTCGGGGGAGCGGCTCTGCGCCGTCAGGAAAAAGCGGGAGCGTTCGATGACATCGTGACTGAGGAGATAGTTGCCATTCGGCAGCTGGTCGGTGCCGCTGTCAGTGAGCTGCTGGACACGGCCCTTGCTCGCCACGTAGCCATCTTGGAACAAAAGCTCGTCCACCGTCGCATAGAGTCGTGCCTTGGCATTGGTGGTAAGATCAACAGCAACAGCCGAACTGCGCTCGCCATTCTGGCCGGAAAAGTCATCCTGGGCAAACGGGCGGGTTCCAGCTTCAGAGCCGCCACCGCTGATTTTGGGGGCGATGCTGTAAAATTTCTCCTTGAGCCTCACCAGATCCATGAAACTCGAAAATCCATCCTGCTTCGGCAAAAGCGGGTCAAAACTGTAGTTGGGGGCAAGAACAGAACTCAGTGCAACGGTGGCGGGATGGCCGGGATAGCGCTGATACTCTCCTGTCACAGGCGGGAAATGAGCCCATTTTGAATCTCGCTCATGAAAGAAAAAGGGAGAAGTCAGGAAGGTGGGCTCGGATGCCGTGTTGATGTTGACCTTGCAGGATTCGTCGTCAGTCCAGAATGCGATGCGACCCACGATAGGATTGCTCGCGCTTGCGGTAGTTGCCTGGCTGGAACTAACAAAGTTGTTGGAGTTATCAAGCACCCCGAGAGTGCCATCTTCCAGAACATACATCCATTCCACAGGCATCGGCAGACGAAGATTGTCCGGGTTGGAGGCATCCGCCGGAGTCACGATCGTCGAGGAGTAGTCCTGACCTCCTCCCGTCCCTACGCTGGGGGCTGCTTTGGTGTAGGAAAAGCCTTCTACTTGAGTGCTGCCTACGACAGCTCCGGCACTTTGTCCTCCCACACCATAGTTCCAGGCGGCACGCGGATCCAAAATGGGGAAATAGACCGCGTAGGTGCCATTGGCCAGTCCCGGGCGGACTACTGGCTCGTTAAGATCCACGTAGCGGGCCGGCATGGTATTCCAAGCAGATGGCGGCACATGTTGGTCTGTGTACAGGCCGCTTTCGTCACCTGTGACTTTCATGTTGGCACTGGAGTAGAGCTTGTAGGCCGCGTAAAAATTGCCCGAAGAATCATAGGTGCGCACCATGCCCGGCTGCGTGGCATGAGTGTACATTTTGGCGGTGACCCGTTGATTGTAATTATCTGGATTCTGCCCGTTTGCGATCTGCGCCTGGACGATCGCAGTGGCGATGTCCCCCAGTTGCTTGGCCGATTTGCTATATACAAACGCCTGCGTGGATTTGTACTCCATGCGGGTGACCGAAAAAATAGCCACCATTAAAATGGACATCAGGGCCACTACGGTGATGACAAGGACAAGCGCGATGGCTTTCCTGCGCCGGTCGGTACGGCGAATATGCTGTGATGCATTCATAAAATGAGCGGAGGTTGAATTTCCTGATTTACCTGATGCTACGAAATACCCCTCGAAACATCAAGAGTATTTATTTTGTAACTACAGACAACGAATTGCCCGGACAGTTCAACATGGCATGAGATTTGGTCTCACAGAACCCGGCGGCGCCTTCTCCAGCCCAGCGCCATCAGGCTGAAGATAAGCAGCAGCAGGCGCCCAGGCTCGGGCACAGCGACTGTGATCACACCCGTGGTGTAGAGCTGGCTGATGTCCCATGCCAGACTGCCTTGAAGCGTCGGCAAATTCGCGAAGTCTCGGGTAAAGTTGCCGGTGAGATTGCTGAAGGTGAAGGTGCCGGTCGGGGTCAGACCCGCCCAGTCGATCAACTGCCACTTGTCACCCACCACAAAGCTTGTCGATGACAGGCTGCCCACGGTGCTCGCTTGGAGCTTTGCACCATTGCTGATGTTAATCGTCGGTGTACCGGTTTTGGTGAAAATAAGGCGATCAGCCTCAGCCAAGGTGGTCCCGGCTTGGTTAGAGAACAGATTGATCTGCAGATTACCAGCCAGTGTGACATTGCTGCCGGTTTGCATGTTGATGGTGAAGGTCTTGGCGCTGGTGTCTGCCGCCAAGCCCACGGCAAAGGTAGCACCCGAGTTGACATTCACGCTGGCGCCGGAAGCAAGAGAGATGACCCCCGAGCCGTTGAGCACACCACCGCTCTGGACGATTATGCTGGCTCCTGTGGTGGGAGCAATGATGCCAGTGTCTGTGAGTGTGGCGCCGCTGGAGACAGTGACGCTGCCCGAGCCTGTGCCTGAGCCGGTGGTGTTGTTAACCAAAACTGTGCCTGAGGAGATGGTCGTGCCACCTTTGTAGGTGTTTGCGCCAGACAGCACCACCGTGCTTGCAGGTCCGACATTAAGCGCGAGTGACAGAAGGTCATCCGTCGCTGAGCTGCCGGGGGTGGCTTCACCGATCACACCCGTGAAGGTATATGTAGCTCCATACGGATCCACCGAAAGCGTCTTGGCCTCCTGCACACCAGGCTGAAGATCCTGCAACGTAATATTACCGGTGAAGGTAGCATTGTTGCTGCTGGTATCGCTGGTAATGGTGGTAGTGCCAAAACCGTTGGCATTGATATCAATGTTTTGAGTGATCGTCGTGAGGTTGGCGTTTGCCACGATGAGCGTCACGTTGGGACTGACGGTGTCCGCCAGCCAAACCACCGGGTTGCTGGTGGCGGTATTTGGACTGGCCACGTTCTGTGCCGCCATGAAGAACGTCTGGCCTGCAGAGGTGCCTCCATTCACCGTAACCTGTGTGCCATAGAGCATATTGGCCGAGGTGCTAAAGTCTCCGACACGCACCATGTTCATGGTGCCATCCGGATTAAACTGCACAATCTGATAGATGCCGTTGCGCTCTGGATTGGCGGCCTCATCCTTAACCAGGATGCGAGTGCCGATGTTGGCGGTGGTGAAGGTGGTACCATCAATGGTGGTGCTGATGTTGTAGAATGCCCCAGGTCCGGGAACAGCGTCGCCATTGCCGGCCACCGTTCCATTGCCATTGGCCACAAAGGCACCACCCAGAGAGCCTTTGTTGTCCGCCGTGTAGCCCACCGTGCTGCGGTCCACTCCGAGCACCGAGGCTCCATTGGTGGCCAGCGCGACATTGGACACGACGTAGCTCGCATCGCCCAGTTCGAGGGTCGTGCCGCCCAAAACACCTGTGTCATTGACTTTCAGCGCACCGTTGCGGATCACCGTGGCGCCATTGATCGCAGCACCTGAAGCCCCCGTGAAAGCCCCGTAGGTGTTGCCTGTATTGGACAGTGCCACCGTGCCGCCTCCAATCACTGTAAAGCCGCCACCACCGCTGACCACACCCGAGAATTCCACACCGCCCGCGAAGATGTTGCTGTTGCTGGTCTGAATGAGCACATTGGCTCCGGAAGGGCGATCCAGAACGGTGTTGCCGGAGAAGGTGGTCGTGAAGTCGGAATTGCCAACCTTGAGCAGACTGACCCCCTCATAATTGGCCGAACCAAAGCTGATATTGTTGGCCACAGTTCCGTCTCCTGGGGTGTTGTAACGATACTCAAGCGTCAGGGTGGTGTCCCTGAATGCGGTGTCGCTGTTGGTGCCGACGAAGATGCCGCCTGAGCCAAAGGAGGTGTTGTTCGTGGTCACCAGCGTGCCCCCAGCAAGATAGGTGCCGCCGGTGTAGCTGTTGCTGGCATTATTGACTTCGAGAGTACCCAGGCCGCCTTTGACCAGGCTGCCGCCGTCTCCCACAAGAAGCCCGGTCAGGCGTGCGTCAGACGTGCTGGCCGCGCCGCGGCCAGAGGCCACCTCAAAGAGCCGGGTTTTGCGCCCCAGATCGATGCCATTGGCAAACACCAACGTGGTATCGGAATCCTGCGCACCAAGAATCAGCGAGTCATTGTCCGGCACAAAACCGCCAGAACCCCAGACAAGCGTAGCTCCGGCACCGCCGATGTTGACGGTGCGATCGATGGAGAAGCTGACCAGCGAAGTGCCACTGGAGGTGGCACTGGCTGAAATAGTAATATCAGTGCCATTGGAGCTGACTGCGGTGATAGTGGCTCCTGCAGGAATCCCCGTGCCTGTCACTCGCGTGCCGACCACGAGACCAGCATTCGAAGCAAGGGTGATCGTGGAACTGTTCAATGTTCGTGTGCCAGACAGGGGGGCCACAGACAGGTAGGCGGCAAAACCACCGCTGTTGACCCAGTTGATTTGGCCCGCCGCCGAACCAATCGTGTTCTGGAATGTTCCATTGTAGCCGATGCCAATGACACCACCCTCCAGATGGACATTGCTGAAGGGTGAGAGCGCAGCACCATTGTCCAGACGCAGGCTTCCACCCTGGATGTAGGTGATGCCAGTGTAGGTGTTGGCACCAGTGAGCTCGGTGGTGCCGTCTCCAGTCTGCACGAGATTGACGGCCAGACCGCCAGCACTGTTGTTGGCAATCGTGGATCCGATGATCAGCGAACGTGACGGATTCCAGTTGTGGATGATGAGGTCAGCCGTAGTGCCGTCAGTATTGGCCAGGCCGCTGGTGAGCACCCCACCAACGATGGAATTGACGTGATTGCCAGCATGCGTGGTCTGAAGGATGGCTCCCTGGGCAAGGGTCAGTGTGTCCGCAATGGTGATGGTGCTGGAGTTCGTGCCATCGACATAGATGCTGTCTGTGGACGATGAGATCACCGCATTGCCGCTGAGGGTGATGGTTTTGTTGACCGCATCAATCGCTGTGATCGTGTAGGTCGTGCCCAGCGGCAGGATGGCGTCTGATGAGCGGACTGTCTGTCCGACCTGCAATCCTGTGGTGACCACATTCGTCACCAGATTGCTGCCAGCCGTGAAGGTGGCCCCGCGGGCGATGCTGCTGTTGAAGAAGCGGATCGTATTGACTGTGGCGTTGGGGAGGTTGTAGGCCGTGAGGGCTGCAGCAGATGTCAGTGTGGTGCCCGTAAAGGCGTCAAAGCTCTGAGCACCGTCCATGACGTTCATGTAGGGCTGCCAGGTGGAGACGTCCCCGGCAATCACGTGCGCTGCAGCACCACCGATGGCGATGTTGTCAGAAGCAATGACACTGTAGCCGTTCGCGTCCACAAAGGCGAAGTAGTTCACTCCGGGGTTTCTGATGTCGATGGAAGTCTGATATGTGATACGCGGGAGAACGACCTGCACATCCAGCCCGAACTGGCCGGCCAGGGTGATGTTGGCATCTCCGCTGCCACCGTTGGTGTTTTCTATGAACAGCGCCGAGCTGCCCTTGCTGTAGCTGACCTTGGTGGGATTGGCGCTGTCCTGCAGCGCCAGTGTGGTGTCCACAGTGGCATTGGCAGTGCTGGACACTTTGACCACCGATGCGCCTTCCGTCAGGGTGAAGGTGCCGATGATGTTCTGCGTGGTGCTGCGGTCGGAGGCACCGACAAGCTCCAGCATGCCGCCCCCCATGGTGAGGGCACCGACGTCATTGCGCACAAACTGGTCGCTGTAGGTGGCGTTCAGGCGAAGCGTGCCGTCATTTACAAGGATGGTGCTGATGCCGTAGCTGCCTGCATTAGGTGTCAGAGTGCCTCGCAGTTCCAGCAGGCCGGCACCCTGCTTGATGAGGCGGTAGTTTTCCTCGGCTGCAGGGGTGGTGATGTTCCCGCCGAGGACGAGGTTTGTATAGGCATTGCCCACATCGAAGATACCATCTGCACTGATGGTGAAGCCGCGATCAGATGTAGCGCTGGTACCATTAAACTGGAACGTGCCGTTGTTTAGAATCAGATTGGCGGCAGCGTTGCTGGAGGCCCCCAGGTTGCTTGCTGCATTGGCAAAGGCAAGCAAACTGGACGATGAGGTGGCCATCACAGGATTGGAAAGAACAATCTGTGTGCTGCTGAGGACGGAGACGATGGTCGTGCCAGCAGGGATGCCAGGACCAGTGACCAGCTGGCCCACCGTGAGCCCGGTGGCTGGAGCGGTCAATGTAACAGCGGTGCTGCCACTGGTGGTGGTGGCGTTGAAACTGCCGCCCAGAACCGTCGGCGCGCTGAACGTGAGGTTGTTGGTTCCAGTGCTTGTCACAGGAACACTGATGTCCACATTGTGAGAGTCCAGAATACGGATGATGACCGCCCCGGCGGGGATGCCTGTGCCGCTAACCGTCTGGCCCAAAGTCAGTCCAGCCGTGCTGGGCAGCACGAGTCTTGCAGAACTGGTGGTCGTGGAGGCCAGAGAGACGCCACTCTTCACAAAGGCAGATGGATCACCGTAGGTCAGGCTGTTGGTGCCGTTGTCTGTAGCGGTGAGACTGATGGTGAAACGGGTGGCATCAATGATCGTCGCGATAACAGCACCATCAGGGATGTTGTTCCCGGTAACAGATTGCCCAGGTGTCAAGCCGGCAGTGGTGGAGCCACCTACCAGCGTGATGGTGGAGCTATTTCTCTGCGTGGTGGAGTTCAACGAACCGCTGAAACCAGTGTAGGCACTGTAGTTGAGATTTTGTGTTGTGGAGATGGTGGCTCCGTTGGAGAGCGTGAACTGCGTGTTGCTGTTGATGGCAGAGATGGTGGCACCGCCAAAGCTGAGGCTGCCACTGCCACTGGCGGTGGCATTAGCGCTGATCGTTACGATGTTGCCATTGATGGCGGTAATGACCGTTCCCGGAGGAATGCCGGCCCCCACCACAGGAGAGCCGTTGGTAAGGCCTGTCGAATCAGAAACAGTGACCTGGCTGCTGCCAGATACTGTCGTGGAACTGAGGCTGACCACTGCTGGCAGTCCGGTACCAGTGACGACCTGACCAAAGGTTAGACCGTTGGTTGTGGTGTCTGTGAGACTGACCAACCTGGTCGTGGTGGAATTAACCGTGGTAAGAACGGAATTGGCAGCGAAGCCTTCCACTGAGAGCTGACGCACGGTCAGCACACCGCTGTTCAGCGTATTGACGCCGGTGTAGGTGTTCAGGCCGGAGAGTATGAGATTCCCAGCCCCAGTTTTGCTCAAGCCGTTGGCCACCGGGGTGAAGCTGAGCGTTGGCGAACCGCTCTGGGTGACGTTGCTGCTCAGGGTGATGGCACCGTTCACCGCGTCAATGCTGGTAATCGTGGCCCCGCTAGGAATTCCGGTTCCAGAAACCGTCAGGCCGGGAGCAAGTCCAACCACGCTGATGCCGCTGATGGTATTGGTGCCTGAAACAGCTGAACCAGTCCTGCTTGTGGGCGCCAAATTCGCAATCACAGCAGAGATTTCCAGCGGTGCCAGGGTGTTGTTCTGGTAGATGCGCAGATCCGAGTTGGAACCAGCACCACCGCTAAGCGTTCCCGTGCCGTTGATGACGGCCACATCAGAACCAAGGCCGGAGGTGACCAGAATACCGCTGCCCTGCAGAACGTTGGTGCCAGAGAGTGTTACGGTCATATTGGTGGCGCTCGTGTTCGCTGTATTAAAGCGCAGCGTGTTCGGCGTGGTGTTGTTCTGTGTGCTGGGGCCGACGATGTCCATGTTGGCTCCAGAGTTCGCCGTCGTGGGCAGCACCCAGTCATTGGCTGCACTGCTGGAGAGGTAGGAGGTGAAGGCACGGATCAGCAGATCTCCACCCGTGGTGTTGCCAGTGTCTGTACCGGCTTCGTTGAATCTGCTCTTGGCAGCCCAGCTCGTGCCACCCACCGTGGCCCAGCCACCGAGGATGCCGTTGGTGTTGTTGGTGTCGGTGCTGGCAATATCGTTGGCAGAGAAGTTCAGCGTGCCACCGGACTGCACGCCGATTCCGTTGAGGCGCATAATGGAAGTGCCGCTGGTCCTGCTGATGGTGTTGCTGCCGATGGCCACGGTGGTTCCGGAAACAATTTCCACATGCGAACCGCCAACCAGAACGATGGAGCCGCCCAAGCGGCCACCACCCAGAGTGAGTGAGCCGGTGTCAGACAACTTGGAGGTGTTGTTCGTCGAATAATTCAGCTGCAGCGTGCCAGCCTGAACCGTGAAGCTGGGCACCATGGCACTAGTGGTGTTGTTACGTGTGGTAGCTTCAGCACCACCTGTCAGAATGAGGGTGCCTGAGCCAAGCTGGGTGATGGCTCCCGCCCCGGCGATGCTGCCAGAAAGCGTCAGCGTGGCCCCTGAATTCACAAGAATGTTGGAGTTGGCAGAGACCGTGATGGTGCCGGCCCAAGAGCTGTTGCCCGTGGTGGTGGCAAGAGTGCCGCCGGCCAGGAACATCTGCTCAATGGTGGTGTAGGCGACATTGCGCAAGTCCAGCGTGGCATTCTGGTTGCCCAGAACAGTGCTCGTATTGGTGCCCCCGCCGATGACCACACCCGCGCCGCCTGCAGCACCAAATGCCCCGTCGACCGTGGCGGCAAGAATACCGGCCAGAACAGTGGTTTCACCACTGTAGCTGTTGCCCTGAACTGAAACAGAAACCAACCCGCTCGCCGTGGCGTTGCGGCTGATAGTGATGCTGTTGTTCGTGTTGATGCTCACAACCGTGCTGCCAGTTGGTATGCCAGCACCGCTCACCTGCTGACCCACTTTGATTCTGGACGTGTCCGCCATGGCAATCGTGCTGCTGCCACTGGTGGTCGTGCCATCACGGCTGACAGAAGAACCAACCACCCATGTACCGTTGCCAATCTTGGTCAGCGAGGTGAGTCCGCCCGTTCCATCACCAAGCACCAGGCCGAAGATGTTGTCACCACGGTTTGCCCCCCCTAGGGTCAGGGTGCGGTCTCCACTGCCTGTGAATTCAACCGCAGGCGAGAAATCAAAGCCCCAGGTCAGGGTGGCGTTCAGGCGTGTGCCGTCAGCCACCAGTCCGCCAGCGTAAGCCCCCGTGCCCAGCGTGAAGGAACGATCAGTGATCGCGCTGTTGGCGGCAGTGTAGCGGAGCACACCACCGTTGAGAACCAGATTGGATGCGGCATTGGATGCGGTCCCAAGACCACCGTTGAATCCTCCCAGGCTGAGCGTACTGATGACAATGCCGCCTCCATTGATCACGGTTGGTCCGCTGTAGCCATTTGAACCAAGCAAACCAAGAATCCCCTGGCCGTTCTTGACCACGGAAACGCTTCCTGTTCCGGAGAGTCCGTCACGAATGTTGCCGTTGAAGCTGAAACTGAGGTCGGAATTGATGGTGACTACCGAGACACCGGTGCCTTCGTTTGTCAGAGTTCCGCTACCCGTCAGGCTGGAGACGGTGGTGTCATAGCCGTTGAGGTCCATGGTGCCGCCCAGAAGCTTGAGGTTATAACCCGCGCCGCTGCTCGTCTGAAGAGCCGTGTCACTGTTGAAGATCACGTTGCCAGTGTTGAGTGTCAGTGTGCCGTTGAAGATGTTGGTTCCGGAGCCCTGATAGCCAAGACGCAGCGTGCCATTGTTGATGGCGATGTCCGCATTGAGAGTGTTGTTGCCACGAAGTTCAATGGAGGACCCAAGCACACGGATGAAACCGATCTGGTTGTCACCCGTCAGCACCATGGTGTTGAAGCCGCCGTAATTGACATTGACTCCGTTGGCGTCTGCGGTCAGTGCGTTTGAAACCGTGATGTACCCCGTGTTGTAGTCGATCGCTGTAATCACCGTCCCAAGCGGAACTCCGTAAGTGGTGGTGGTGGTGGTGCCATCAGGCAGAGTCACTGTCTGACCAGTGACTGTGGCCCCCACTCTCAGCCCTTGGACCAAGGATGGGCCAACATAAATCCGAGTACTTCCGCTGGAGTAAGTGGATGCGAGTGTGGCCACACCTGCAGTCGTGGTTCCGTTGGTTTCGAGACCTCCGGAAAGGTCGTTATTACCCGCGATTTCCAGCGCACCCTCGTGGGTCGAGTCAGTGACGTAAATGAGCCTGCCCAGGCGTCCATCAATCGTATTGGTCGCCCCCATGGTAACCCGGCGGTTGTCCGAGACGGAGATCAGGCCGTCCGTCGCACCGATCGTGATGCCTCGGTTGGTGTCATCAAAGGACATCGTATCATTGATAAGCAGACGTCCGCCATTGAGGAACAGCTGATCGGCAACAAAGCTAGAGGGATTGGCGCCGAGGTCGGACTCACGAGTGATCTGAACCACGCCTTCATTGATGATGGTCTTGCCTGTGTAGGTATTGACCGAGCCGTAGGTCAGCGTGACGTTGCTGCCTGCCACCGTCGGAGCGAGGGAGAGAGTAATGTTGTTGCCGTTGATGGCAGTAATGGTCGTGCCGCTCTGAATGCCAGAGCCAGTGACCGTAGCCCCCACTCGCAGGTCGGCAGTGCCACCGGACGTGATCGCGACAACGTTATTACCCACCGTGAGGTTGGTGGTCTTGGTAGTGATAGGGTTGAGAATCAGCGTCGAAGACCCCGATTTGACGAGAGAGACTGCGTTGCTGCCATTATCGGCCACACTAGCATTGACCGTGAGCTGATTCGTCGGCGTCTGGAAGATCAGCTGATATGAGCCCGAACCGTTACCTGCGGTAATGGACCCCGGACCAGCAATGACATGATTGGCCCGGCTGGAGAGCAAGCCGCCCGCATCGATCCTGAGAACACTGCCGCTGGCAATGGTAAGGGTCCTGGCTGTGGTGTCCTGGATGTTGAGCGTGTGAACCGCGTAACTGGTGTTGCTGGCCGAGGCCTGATTGCCGCCAGACATCTTGATGTTCAGCGCGTTGCTGTTCCAAGACCCAATGCCAACCGTGCTGTAGCTGTTGAAAGCTGTGACTGCCGTTCCTGTTAGTGCAGCCCAGTCGATCAAGGTGGCACCGGAGGAAACCCAGCTGCGAGTGGCCCAACCGCCCAGGATGCCAGTGGAGTCGTTGCTGAGCCCGCTGGAGATTCTGATGCCAGTTGAACCTGAATCCACGTTGCCATTGACCGAATCAAAGAAAACCGTGGCGCCCGCTGCGCGGCTGCCGAAACCACTGAAGGTCAGCGTATTGCTGACACCATTGGTCATAAAGCTGCCAATGTAATTGGAACCACCGTTAAGGGTGAGGGTACCCAGAGTTTCCGCAAAGACAGCAGTCGGTGAGGAGGCATCTCCCTGACCAATGAGCAGCAGGCGCCCTGCGTTCATATTGATAGCCGCCGTGTCAGGAAGGCGGTCAGCCACATTGGCACTCTGATCCAGTGCGCTGTTAACGACGCTGGCGCGATTAATGATGTTCAGGCCGGGAAGATTGTTGCTGTTGCCAGAATTGCCACTGCCGGAGAGGTTGATGGCGGTGACACCTCTCAGAGCTCCATTAGCTCCGGTGATGCGAAGATCGCCGCCAGCAATCGTCACCGCTCCATTCACCGTGCTGTAAGACTGCACGTTGAGCACCGCTCCGTTGATGACGTTGTCGCCGGTGCCTTTCAGTGTCAGGCCGCCGGAGCTGACCGTGACAGGCTGGTTCCAGGTCACCGTGGAAAGGCTCTGCAGACCTTCAATATAGAAGCCCGTCCCGCCAATGGTGGTGGGCGTGTTAAAGTTGGTGATGCTGTTGGCATTGTAAACCGTGCCATCATAGACCTTGAACCCACCGCCGAAGGAGACAAGCGTGCCAAAGGTGTAAAACTGCCCGCCATTGGTGGCCGTGGCGGCGGCAGAAATAACAAACTGTGTGCCATTGGTGATGCTGCGGATGACCGAACCAGCCGGGATGCCGGGTCCAGAAACAGCCATTCCCGCAGTGAGTCCCGTGGTGTTGGCCACAGTCACTGTAGCACTGCCACTGACAGTGGAGTTGGTCGAGGCCCCGGTCTTCTGCAGAGTGCCGTTGTAGTTCAGGTTGGTGAGCGTCGCACCAGTCGTCGGAGCGGAGCTGAGGGTAAACTGCGTGCCATTGAGGATGCTGGCAATGGTGCTTCCACCTTGAATCCCCGTGCCACTGACCGGCATGCCGACAACCAGTCCAGCAGTGGAGCCCACCGTCACGGTGGTGCTGCCAGCAGTCCATGTGGCCTGCTGATTGGGATTTGTGAGAGCCACAGTACCGCCGCCACCATCGCGGAAGCCAGAACCGTTTCCTGTCACCACTTCGGCAAAGTTGAAGGTGGTGCCGGCGCTGCGGATTCCAAGAGTGCCGTTGTTGATAATGATGCTGTTGAAGTTCGTGGTGGAGTCCAGAACCAGCGTGGCCCCGCTGTTGATGGTGGTCGAGCCGGTGTAGCTGATGTTGCCGAGCGCAAGCACCTGCGTGCCAGTACCGCTCACCACCAGGTTGAGAATGCCGGAGCCGTTGTTGTTGGCACGGTTGCGCAGGAAGCCGTTAAAGCTCTGCGTTCCAGTAGTCAGCAGCGTCAGCGTGCTGTCATACGGATTGGCTTCCCCTTCGGTGTTTTCGATCACACCGCTCGCGGTGTAGTCGGAAAGGCCAGCCACAGTCTCATCAAAGCCCATCAGCTTGAAGTAGCTGTTGTTGCCGGCGTTGCCGGTGGATGCCGCGCCGTTGCCTGAGTCAAAGCGCAGGATGGATGTATCGGCGATCTGGTTGCTGCCAGCGAGCGCCACCACGGCGTTGCCTGAGCCGCCCATGCTGACATTGCCGATGATGAGGTTGCCGGCGATTGAGCCATTGGCCACATTGGAACCAAAGATGGTGGTCACAGCCGTACCTGCCCCTGTGGCAGGAACAGAAAGCACAAACTGTGTGGCATTGGTGACAGAAACGACTGTGGCCCCAGCTGGAATGTTGGGGTTCCCCGTGACAGGCATGCCTGGATAGAAACCAGCTGTGGAGGCCACCGTCACGGTGGTGCTTCCATTAGTCGTCGTAGCATAGCTGCCGTAAGTGGTGGCCACCCCCGTGGAGTCCGCCGTGGCGTTCAGACCGCTGTTGGTCACGTTGGAAATCAGGGTGACTGAGGTGGTGTTGGTCGTGGCGTTGTAGCTCACAGCACCCACCAGCGCTCCGGCAGGAATGCTGGAATTACCCCCAAGCGGCATGCCTGTGTAGAGACGATTGGTATAATTGCCCGTAGCCGTGATCGTCGAGCTGCCACTTCTGGTATTGAATGGGATCGTGCCGAAAGCTCCAAACGTTCCCGATGCGCTGGCCGTCGAACTGGCGTTGCTGGACATCGTGATGACGGTTTGATTCAGCGCTGAGTTGTAACTCACACTGCTGACCACCGCAGAAGACGGGATGGCCGAAACACCAGTGATGCTCATTCCAGCATAGATCTGGGTGGTGATGTCACCGGAAACTGTAACCTGATTGCTGCTGGCGGTAGTGTTAAAGGTGGCAGCACCGCCGTTGATCGATTGTGTTTTAGCCAGCACCAGCTGGGCGTTGGTGGCGTCACCAAAACCGCGGTTAAACACACGGGTGTCACCTGAGTAAGTGTTGGCCGTAAGGCCGCTGTAAGTCACGCGACCCGCCCCCATGATGTTCACTCCCAGACCTGCGGTGCTCTGCGAGATGGCACCACTGATGTCCATTCGTCCGGCAGCACCACCGGAGTTCACGTTGATGTTCAAGTTGGTGTTGAGAAGCACCGGAGCGGCGATGACGTCCGTGGCCACCGTGCCGCTGTTGGATTGCACCTTGCTCAGCAAGGCGTTGCCGTAGGCTCCGTTGTTAAACACCAGGCTGCCAGCACCAGTGCCCTGAGCGAGCGTGAAGAAGTTGGTGTTGTTCTGGTCGCCGACGATCAGTTTGCCCACCGTCTTGGAGCCGTCGAGTGTGACGATGGCGTTGGAAGTAATGTTGGAGCCCAAGACTGCAATGCTGGCCGTGGAGTTCGGCACCAGCGCGGGGCTCCATGAAGCCGTTGGGTTCCACGAGCCGCTGCCTGCGAGGTTGTAGGCACTGAGCTTGACCGGGATTGGCGGAGGTGTGGTGATGATGACAATGATGCCGTCAGACAGGAACTTGCTGACATCGTAAACCAGTCCACCGCTCAGCGTAGGCAGGTTGAGGTTGCCACCACCTGTGCCTCCGGTGCGATAGTTGTCTCCCACATTGAATGTGGAACTGCCGTTCAGAGTCAGCCAGCCGCCGAGATTGAGCACATCGCCCAGACGCGCATTGGTGGCAAAGCCAGTGTCGATCAGATTGAAGGTGGTCTGGTTGAAAAGCAGCGTTCCGTTGACGCTGAGGTAGTCATGCTGGCCAGAGCTCGGAAGATAGCTGTTCCAGAGGTTAGTCGTGCTGGCGAGGTCGCGGTAACCGCCCAGGCTGTCGTAAGTGCCGCCGTAAAGCTGGGCCGCAATCGCGCTGTCGTTACCGGTGACAGCACTGACCTGGAAGTTGACCACCGAGCCATCCGACAACTGCAGGTTGCCGTTGAAGGTAAGGGTGCCGATGCTGCCGCCGCCAACATCACCTGGAGAAAGGGTCGCCCCGGAGGCAATGACATGATTGGTCACCGAAGCAGTGCCGTTGATCAGGCCTGATCCAGCCAGGGTGGCGCCGGAATTGATCACCGTGGCCCCGGAGCCAGTGCGGCCCACACCAGCTACGCCCACCTGCAGCAGGCCGCCGTTAACGGTCGTCGTGCCGGTGTAGGTGTTTGTGCCAGTGAGGATCCATGAGCTGGAATCCGCAGCCTTCACAAATGAGGTTGGGTTGGAGGAATTATTGTCACTGATGACTCCACTGATTCTGTTGGAGCTGTCAGCATAGGCACCACCCACAGTGAGAGTTTTCGCTCCTGCTCCCGATGCGTTGAAAGCTCCGGTGAAGGTCAGCGCTCCAGTGCCGGAGGAAAGGATGGTGGCACCACCTGTGGTACCAGCCAGGTTGAAGACACGGTCCGTGGTTTCACCTACACCTGTGTAGAGCAGTGTTCCCGAGTTAGCCGCATTTCCCATCACGATGGTGCCATTGGCACTGCTCGTGGGCGCCCCGAGACTGCTGCTGGCAGTGCCTCCTGAAACGCTGTTGATGGAGCTCACGCTCAATGTGCCGTTGAGGATGCTGACAGTTCCGGTGAAGGTATTGGCACCCGAGACGATCCAGCTTCCGCTGCCATCTTTGACCAGAGAGGTCAGGTTGCTGCTGTCATAGTTGGAAATGATGCCTGCAAACTCATTGGCATTCGTATTGGTGCCGTTGAGCGTGAGGGTCTTGCTGCCAGCACCTGTGACCGAGAGATTGCTGGTGAAGACCAGTGCGCCTGTTCCGGAGGAGGTAATGGTGCCGCCACCCGTCGTGCCACCAAGAGCGATGACGCGGTCCGTGATCTCTCCCACGCCATTGTAGATCAGCGTACCTGTGGTGGTCAGATTGCCAAGCGTGATGGTACCTGCTGCCACGGTCACAGGAGCACCGAGGCTGCTGCTGGCCAGCAGAGGCGTGCCACCGTTGACACTGTTGAGGCTGGAAACAGTGAGAGAGCCATTCTGGATGCTCACGCCCCCCGTGAATGTATTGGCACCGGAAATGACCCAGTTGCCAGTTCCTGTCTTGATCAGGCTCAGCGGGCCGCCACCTGCCGAGTCCCCCAGAAGAACGCTGAGCGTGTTGGCTCCCGTGTTGCTGCCAGTCAAGGTCAGCGCACGAGATACACCCAAAAGCAAAGACTGGGTCACTGTGCCAGGCACGCCGTTGCTAGGATCCCCATCGTCGTCATAATAGATCGGCAGAGTAATGGTGATCGTGCTGGCACCAGAATTGATGGTGGCGATCCTTGCACCTGCAGGAATACCCGTTCCGGTAAGGTACTGCCCCACCACGAGACCAGCCGTATTGACACCCGTGATCGTGTAGGAAGGAGTCGTGATGTTGCCATTGGTGTCGATGGTGGAATTTTGCAGCGTTCCCGTGAAGGTCTGCGTGTCAGGCTGGCTGACCTGGCCGGAACTGCTGAAAGTCAGCGTGCCAGAGCCAGAGGAGTCCAGCGTGCCACCAGTGGACTGGATGCTGAAGACACGGTCAGTGCTGATGTTCGTGCTGCCAGTGTATTGCAGGGTACCGCCGTTAAAGACCAGATTGGAGGCAGCTGAGGAAGATCTGCCGATGCTGCTGGCCAGCCCTCCATTGGCAAGGGTTGCGACATTCAAAATACCAGCGCTGATCGTCGTCGCTCCGCCATAGGTGTTGGCGGGATTGGAGAGCACCAAGTTGCCGCTGCCAGCCTTGGTCAGGCTGAAGTTGTTGCCGTTGTCACTGATGACTCCGCTGGCGGTGAAGGCGTTGACAGCACTGTTGTTGATGGTCCAAGTCTGGCTGTTCCCCAAGATGACAGGGGCGGTGATGCTGTGGGCGGCAGAACCTGAGGCGACATTCAGAGAGCCGTAGATCGTCAGGTTAAACGCACCGCCGATGGAGACACCAGTGGTCGCGGCCGTGGTGCCAACGCCGGTAAAGTTGACCGTGCCCACAAACATGTTCTGCCCAAGGGTGGTGTCCAAGTTGGTGGTACCCGCAGTGTTGGTCGTGAAATTAACCGTATCCACATTGTCAGGTGTACTGCCAGCCAGCGTCCCTGCAGCGTCGCTCTTCCAGTTGGCGGCATTGTTCCATAGCTTGTTCGTGCCACCGGCCCAGTAAAGGGTGTTCACATTTTGATTGGCCACCAGGAGGGAAACCTTGCCTGCCACATCGGTCTTGAGCGTCAGCGCATAGGCCACAGTCGGGCTCAGCATGAGGAAGGGTGTGGCGAGTGTCAAATTGGACACTCCCGTAATGGATGAACCGGTGATGATGTCGTAACCGGTGGAGGTGTTGGCGGTGATGCTGGAGGTGCCGGTCAGCGCAGCAATGTTGATGCGAGTCAGAGTGCTGTCCGGAGTGGTGATGTTGATACCTCTGGTCACGGCCAGCTTGTCGGCAGCTGTCGTAGTGCCACCGATTTCAAATGTCATCGTGCTGATGGCGCTCGCACTGGAAGCCACCGTAAGACCCGTGGCCACCGAACTGCCCTGCGCCAGGGAGAAGGTATTGATGGTGCCGTCAGCCAATGTGAAGTTCGAACCTGCATTCATGGTCACCGTGGCCCCAGCTGCCGCAGTTGTGGTCAGGCCGGCTGTGTAGGCACCGTCCACCCGGAGGGTGGCTCCCTGTGCCACCGTGATGGCCGTGTTGTTGGAGGTGCCCGCCGTGGCGCGGCGGAGGATCAGGGTTCCCCCATTGATCGTAGTGGCTCCCGTGTAGGAGTTGGCCCCTGAGAGCACCCAGGTACCTGTTCCAGACTTCGTCAAAGAAGTCAGCGTTGAGGTGCCGTTGTTGACGATAGACCCACTGATGGTGTTTTCACTCGTGTTGCTGCCCTGGAGAGTCAGGGTTTTGCTGCCAGCGCCAGTGGCGGTGAACGCTGTCGTGAAGACAATCGCCCCGGTGCCGGAAGAATCAATGAAACCGCCGCCCGTGGTACCTGCAAGGTTGATGACGCGGTTGGTGGTGTCTCCTGACCCCGTGTAAATCAGACCGCCAGTAAAGGTGGTTGCACCAAGATCAATAGTGCCGTTGGCAGCAGTAGTTGGTGCACCAAGCGCGCTGGCCACACTCGTGTTCTTCAGAGAATTGACGCTGATGGCACCGTTTTGGATCACGGTCTTGCCCGTGTAGGAGTTCAGCCCCGTAAAGGTCTGTGTTCCTGTGCCTGTTTTAGTCAGATTGAGGGCACTGTTTCCGTTTGTGATGACACCGCCAAAGAGGGTGCTGGTATTATCCGCACCGATCGTGAACGTCACAGACGACCCTGAATTGGTGATCAAACCATTGCCAGCAAGCGACCCGACCGTTTCGGTCGCACTGTTGATATCCACCGCACCTGCGGCACCAACGATCAAGCTCGAGGCATCCGGTATGACATTCGAAGTCCCCAGCCTGAGCAGGCCGCCGTTGACGGTTGTGCTTCCACCATAGTCGTTCGCGTTGCTGGATAGGACCAGAGTTCCGGCCCCAGCTTTGACCAGACCTGTGCCTCCTGTCAGCTTGCCCGAAAGAGTCGCGGTCACGAGCGGACTCGTGACTGTGATGGCATGCGTAATGCCTGCGGAAAGCGTGACCGTATTGGCCAGCGTCAGGTTATTGACCGTGCCATTGGCTCCGCTGGGGGTGCCCCCAAAGGTAAATCCACCATTAACCACGAAGGCATTGGAAAGGCTGCGGGCTGCAGTGCCGGCCATGATGGTGACGCCATCGTCGAGCGTGATAGTGCCTGCGCCATACGCGTTGGACGCTGCGGTATTGTCAAAGATGACCGTACCACCGCTGATACGGAGCCCGTTGGTCAGCGTATTCGCCACCGAGCCTGCCAAAATGAGGGAACCGTTGCCGGTCTTGGTGATCTGGCCGCCAGTGCCGGTGTAGTCGAGCGGAACGCTGATCAGCAATCCCTGAGGTGAAAGGCCGGTCACATTGATGACCGGATTGGCATTGCTCAGACTAAGGAAGCTGAGGTTAGACGCGCTACTAGAGATGGTGGGAGTGAAACCAAGATTGTCCGTAACGGCCGTAATGGCATTGGCTGCACTGAGCACCACCGTGCTGTTGGCCGTGGGTGTGCCAAAGGAGAAAGTAGGCGCAGCATTGCCACCAGTACCATTGAAGGTCAGGCTGGCAAAGGTATTGGAGGTGGCGGCGCTGTAATTCGGCAGTGTAAAGGTGCCGTTGCCACCAATGGTGATGTTGCTGCTGGACGAGATCTGACCGGTGTTGGTGTTGCTAAAATTCACCGCACCTCCGTTGATCTTCAGGTCTCCAGGAATGAGCTGTGTGCCAGAGACAATCGTGTTCAGGGTCAGTGTACCCTGATTGACCACGGTTGGCCCGGTGTAGTCATTGAGGTTTCCGGTGGTCGTGTTGCCTTGGTTGAAGCTGATGTTCAGACCAGAATTGGTCGCGGACGCATTCTGTGAGAGGGTGATCTGCGTGGCAGAATCCACCGACGCAATCGTCGTTCCCGCCGGAATGCCAGTGCCAGCCACCGGCATGCCGGCAACCAGTCCCGTGGTGTTGGCCAGCGTGACGGTCTTGGTGTTCACGGTGGTGCCGCCAGAGCCAATCGTCAGCCAACTGACACCGCTTGCCGTCAGCGAGTAGGTCATTGTGGCCGAGCCCGTGACGGTGCTGTTCTGGGAGAGCGTGATCTGCGTGGGGCTGTCAATGGAGAGGATGGTGGTGTTCGCGGGGATGCCGGTGCCTGTGACGACCTGACCAACCGTCAGCCCATTCGTGTTTGCCAGGGTGATGACCGCGCTGTTGTTGGTGGTGTTCGTGGCGAGATTGACAGAAGCTCCCAAAGTCAGCGTGCCGGGGCCAGACTTCACCAACCCAATGCTACCAGTGATCTTGGAGCTGATGGTTGTGGTGTTCTGGTTCACCCAGACGAAGAGGTCGGATGCTCCAGAGGTGATGGAGGAACCGACACCACCGGAGAGCACACCGATGGCGAAGTTGGCATTGGTGATATAGCCGCCTGTGCCGATAGTGAGCGTCACCGGAGCGGTGGCGGCGCCCAGTGTCAGATTCTGCGCGGCCCCAGGAGCATTGCGCAAGGAGTTCACGGTCCTGCTCGTGGTCAGGGTGCGGGAGGAGCCATCGTTGACGTTTTGTGTGGCAGTCGCGGCAGTGACATCGCCAGAGGCATAACCAGCATAACCAGCCCCGGTGTTGCCAAGCTGGCTGATACCGATGCCGTCTTTGTAGGAGGCAAATTCAGAGCCGTTGATCACTGCCCAGCCACCGATGATGCCATTGATCAGATTGGCCTGCGTGAAAGCAGCACCGTTAAGCTGGTTGATGAGGACCTGAGGCTGAGCTCCCACAGGCGCCGCAGTCGAGGTACCACCAAAGGTGAGCCCGTTTCCGGGAACGAAGTTGATCACGCTCTGGCTGCTGGCCGCGCGGTTCAGATTGGCAATCGTAACGGCATAGGCTCCTGAGGTGGCGCCACCAAAATTGTTGAACGTCACAGAGGAGCCCCCCTCTGCCAGAGTCACTGCGCCAAAATTCTGCGTATCAATGGCCTGGCGTGCGTTGATGATGATGGCACCACCACTGAGGTTGATAGGAGCGGCTGCCGGAATGCGGGAGGCATTGTCCACCAAGCCCTGGTTGTCCAGCGTCAGGGTGGCATACTTGACATTGATGGCGCTGGTCTGTGTCAGCACTCCATTATCTCGCAGATTCAGCACGCCTCCGAGAACGTTGGTGCTGCCAGTGTAGCTCTGTGCGCTGGTGAGGATAAGGGTGCCTGTCCCGGATTTATACACAGAGAGAGCACCACCTGTGTTGGTGATGAGGCCGCCGAAAGATGTATTGGATGCCGTGCTGGTGTAGAAATTAGCCGCGCCAGCACCGGTGTTGGTGATGGTGCCTCCAGAGTTGGACAGCGCTGTTGTCAGACTGCCGATGACGGCTGTGTCGTTGCTGCTCAGGGCTCCGATCATCTGGTTATTGCCGTTCAGATCCACCGTGCCGCCGTTCACACGGAGGTCGTAAAGCGTGGCGGTGGAGGCGGTGCTGGAAACCAGCAGGGTGTTGCTGGCTCCTGAGCCGAGCACCAGCGTACCGGCGTTCACCGTGGTGGTGCCGCCCATCAGGCTGCTGCGCCCCAGGGTCAGCTTGCCATTGCCGGACTTGACCATGCCCTGGCTGGATGTGCCGCTGATGTAGCTGTTGAGCGCCAGATCTCCCACATTGTAGAAGATGAGCTGGTTTGTGGTGTTGGTGGTGACCACACCTCCGGTAATGCCACTGTTGCCAGCCATCGACATGATACCGCCGCTGCTGACGATAAGCGATTGCAGCGTGCCGCTGGCGCTGAAGAGCGTTCCGGCAGGATTGATCAAGGAGGTGATCCCTGCGCCAGAAACGTAGACACCGCCTTTGCTCTGCAGAACGAGGCTGTTGATGGTGGTGTTGGTCGTAATGGTATTGAGCGCGGTCAGCGAAACGTTGGTATTCAGCGTAAGCGGGGCAAAAGGCGCAATCGTGGGCTGTGAACCCAGCGACGTAGCCAGTTCGGCAGCGGTCAGCAGACGGAAGCCAGTGCCGGCGATGTAAGTGACAAATCCTGTGCCCGAACCGGTGAGGCTGGTGTCTCCGATGATATCCGGACGGATGTTCATGGTGGTCGTGCCAGCAGCACCGCCAACCCCGATCAAGGTTGGTGCGGTGATTGCGGTGAAGTTGGCCACTCCAGCCCCGGCTGTGCCGCCAAGATTGGTACCACGCAGGAGCAGAGTACCACCCAGAGCCCCACTGTTGGCAATGCCATTGATGGTTCTGGCGCTGAGCACATTGGAACCACCGCTGCCAGGGGTGATCGTGAGAGTGCTGGCACCATTCTGGATGGTGAGCGCTCCGAGGCTTTCCGTCAGCGAGCCTGAACTGGAGCCAATGACGCTGATGGAGCCTCCCTGCAAGCTCATGGCCCGGTTGGCGGCCAGAGTACTCAGGTCTGTGTACTGGCCGGCCGTGCCATCGGCGGCAGCACCAAGGCGGTTGGCCACATTGGTGGTGGAGTTGTCGATCGTCAGCGTGGAGCCACTGTTGATGGTGGTGTTGCGGAAATTCACACGACCGGCACCGCTGAGCACCGTGGTGCCCTGGTTCAGAGTCAGCAGGTTGGACACAGATGCGGCAGCTCCCGCCATGCTGTCCCCAGTGAGAGTCCAAGAGCCAGTTCCGATCTTGGAGACGTTGAGCAGACCGTTGACAAACGGGCTGGTGAAGGTGCCGGAGAAGGAGGCATTGGTGTTATCATAGCCAGTAACCACCGTTCCCTGGGTATTGAGGTTGTAGTTGGTGACAGTGCCGCCGCCCGTGATCGAGCCCACAATGCCTGCCAGACCACGTGCATCCAGCGTGGTACCGCCGGAGAGGACGACCTGGGAGTTGCCAATGAAGGCTCCCGTCTGACCAAAGGCCAGCGTACCAGCCTGCACATACGTCGCACCGCTGTAGGAACTCTGACCACCGATGCCGAGCACGCCAGCCCCGGTCTTGATGATGAAGCCCGAGTTCATCGCAGAGTTCAGAGCCAGCCCGATCTGGCCTGGCAGCACCGTGGAGGCGTCCACGTTGAAATTCACGCCCGCGCTCGCGTCCAGGAAGCCGTTAAGAACAGGGATGCTGTTGGCGTTGGCCAGATTGGTGGCGTTGATGATGCCGCCCACCACCATGCTTCCGCTGCTCGTGGCAGTCGCATTCTGAGAGAGCGTGTAGGTGGTGCCAGAACCGCTGAGAATGGTGGTGCCCGGCGCAATGCCCAGACCGCTGACCGGAGTACCCGGAGCAAGGGTGCCACCGCCAGGAGCGATCGTGAAGGTCAGCTGGTTGGAATTCGCCGTTGTGGAGGCATTGACCGGAACGGAAATGGTGCCCGAAGCGGTGGCTGCACTGGAGATCGTGTAGGTCGTGCTGTTCACCTGGCCGGTGATCGTGGCACCAGCAGGGATGCCGACCCCTGCAATCTGAGTTCCCACAGGAATGGTGGCACCTGGAGCAGTAGAGAAAACCAGGGTGGTGGACCCCAGCGTAGTGGTGGCGCTCAGCGCCTGTGCCCCCACCACGGCAAGCGTTCCAGTGCCCGTGGTAACTGCCGGGCCGTTGTTGCCATTGGAGCCCCCATCATTGGTGAAGGTGAGGCTCTTGATGGTGTTGTTGAAGCCGTTCAGGTTCAACTGGCCACCGCCATTGACCGTGACTGCAGACGTCGTGGCGATCTGGTTGTTCTGGAAGAAGTTAACGACGGAGTTGGCGATTGGCGCGGAGTCCGTGCCATTGCTATTGCCGCCGGAGATCACAAGATTGCCGCCAATGGCCGGACCTGCCACAGAGTTCAGATTGACGATGACATTGTTAGCATAGGTGGTGCCCGTGTAGGTGTTCGCACCCGTGAGGGTGATGCCAGGAGCAGTGGAGTTCGTGAAGGCCACCTGGCTCAAGCCATCGAGAACCACATTCAGCGGACTGCCGTTGTCAGTGATGACCGAGTTGATGGTCAGGACGTTCTGGCCCACATGAATGAAGAGTTCGCTCACTCCTGCACCTGTGGTGATCTGGCCTCGCACCGCAGTGGTTCCGATGCTCTTGGCGTTGTTGTCGAGACCGGCGAGGATGCCGCCAGCTGTCAGTTTCAGCACATCTGTGCCGGCAGCAAAGGTCAATGCGGCGGCGGCATTGTTGATGGTGAGTGTGTTGACTGTAATGCCCCCGGCTCCAAGCGTGATGTTGCCGGACTGGCGCACATTGATGTTCTGCAGGGAATTGCCAAACGCGCCAGCTGTCAGGGCGGTGCTGTAGTTGCCGGCAAGGCGAATGCCGGTGGCGGGATCATAGGTGGCAAACTCGGCGTTGAAGCCGCCACCCGCAATCGGGTCAGTGCCCAAGGCCGTGGCCCAGGCACCAATGATGCCGTTCACCAATGTCGGAGCATTGGTGATCATGATCCGGCCGTTGTCACCCACAGCCCCGGTATTGCCAGCAGCGAAGGTAATAGCAGAGCCGGAGTTGGCCGTGCGAGTCAGGGAGTTCAGGGTGATCTGCGCCGTGCCATTGTTCGGAGTCACCATCAGCAGTGAGGAACCTGAGCCAAGCGTCAGATTGCCGATCTGCGCCACTCCATTGGTGCCTGCACGGCTGCGGAAGACAAATGCCCCGCCGGTCAGAGTCATGGCAACATTGTTTTTCAGACGATTGCTGACAGCTTGAATGCCCGCGCTGTCATCCCAGATTAGCACAGAGCGACGAACAGTGATTCCCGTAGCACCGCTGAACGTGCCGGAATCTTGAAGCAGCGTAGCACCGCCCTGCAGAGTCAGGTTTCCGGTGAAAGAGTTGTCAGACGTGACCGTCCAGGTGTTGCCCCCATCACGGACCACATTAAGGTTGGCTCCGTTGATGCCCCCCGCCCATGTCTGGCTGGCGCTGAAGCCGATGCGCAGGGTGGCTGCAGTAGTACTGCTGTTGATGATGGTTCCACCCGTGCCCGGGAGCGTGCCGACACTGGCAAGGTTGGCGAAAGACTGATTGTTGCCGTTGAGATCAAGGGTGCCGCCGAGGTTGATCTGCAGAACCTGGCCGGATGGGCCTGACCCAAGCGCACCGGCGCCAGGAATGGTGGTGAAGGGAGAGAAGATTGTCTGGGCACCACCACCGAGTTTCAGCGTGCCGCCATTGATCACCGTGTTGCCGAGGTAGGTCTGCTGAGCTGCGAGCAGCAGCGTGCCGGATCCCGCCTTGGTCAGTCCACCACCGGACATGTAAAGAGTCGGGTTGATGGTCAGGGTGCTGGAGCCCGTGACCCATGCGATCAGTTCGCGGTTGAAGCTGTTTGTGGTCAGCAACTGGCCGGTGCCGTTGATGCTGCCGCTGGATGTGGCCAGGATGCCGCCACTGTCGATGAGCACGCGGCTGCCGGCGTTGATGGCAAGATTACCACCGGCAAAGGTGAGCGAGTTCAGCGTCAGAGGACCAGCGCTGGCGGTCGTCGTGCCCGTCGTGAAATAAACGTTGGCGTTGGCCGTGGCGGCACTGTCAGCCACGCGGTCGCTTGTCCCCAGTGCCTGCAGGCCATTGGTGGTGGAAAGGCTCGGTGCCGCAAAGCTGTAGGTGCTGCCGCCATCGCTGGAGACAAGAGCAAAAGGCAGGATGCCACGATTGGTGGTCCCCGCAGCCCCCCCCTGGCCTGTGGCGCCAGGAGCTGTGGTGAAGATGATGTTGCTGACGCCTGCGCCTGCCGCCGCCACGCCCAGGTTGGCATTGCTCTGGAAGATCACGGTGCCTCCGGCATTGCGGGCAAGCGAAGCATTGGAGAATACGGTGCCTGCACCCGTGCCGACAGAGGCGTTTGTCCCCGTGAGGTTGATGAGCGAGTTACCAGCATTGAGGGTCAGAGCCTGTCCCGTGGCCTCGGTCGAAGAAGTCGTGGTGTTGCCAAAAATATTGAGCGTGGCCGCGCTGAGGGTCACAGGGCGGTTGCCCAGACGGCTGGCCAGATAGCCGCCGGTGTCATCAACCGTGAGTATGGCCCCTGAGTTGACGGTGGTGGTGCCGCCGGCAGTGAGCACACCAGCACCGCTGATGGCGATGGTGCCTGCATTGATGGTAACGCCACCGCTCATCGTGTTCACTCCGGTGAAGGTCACCTTGCCCAGCCCTGTCTTGGTCAGCAGGGTGGTTCCAGAAACCACGCCGCTCAGCGTCATGTCTCCCGAGCCGCCAATGCTGCTGGCCGAGCCGAGCACGATGGAACCAGCATAATTCGCTGCCGTGCCGCTGCTGTTGATCAGGGCACCGAGAGTATTGGCTGTAGTCAGCAGGGTCGTTCCCGAGCCGTTGATGGTGAGGGTATCTGCATCTGCAAGAGCGACAGTCTGGCCGTTGAGGTCAAGCGTGGCGCTGCTGTTGACGGTGGTTCCGCCTGCTGTCGTGCCAAGCGCCTTGGCGCTGCCGAGTTTCAGGATGCCGTTGTTCACAGTCAGAGCCCCGGTAAAGGTATTGTTGCCACTGAGAGTGACCGTTCCGGAGCCGACCTTGGTCCAGCCGATGCCAGCTGTGCCGCCATCCTGCACCACACCAGCGATATTGATGTCTCCATAGCCGCCGATGGCGGTGGCCATTGCACTGGTGGCAGCTCCAATGGAGACGGTCCCGTTGAAAACAGCGGCAGTGCTGCTGCTGTTGAACAAGGCCGCAGGCGTCGTGGTGTTGCGGAAGATCGGGGAAACGCCGTTGAGCGTGATGTTGCGTCCCACGCTGGAGGCCACGCCGTTCAGGTCCAGAGCACCGTAGGTGTCGGTGTTGAAGGTGAGGTTGACGGTGGAGGTTCCCACATTCTGCGTGAGCTGGGAAATGGTGATCGTGGTGCTGTTGACGATCGAGGTGATGTAAGACCCCGGCTGAATGATGCCGCCAGAAACGGCCATACCAACGGCCAGGCCAGCTGTGTTGGCGACGGTCACGGTCTGGGAGTTCTGTGCTGGAGTGCCCGAAATGACCAGCCTGGATGGATCGTAGGTGAGAGTGTTGGTGCCTGCAGCCGTGGCATTGGAGGAAAGCGTAAACGTAGTAGCGCCCGTGATGGCAGTAATAACAGCTCCGGCCGAAATACCAGTGCCGCTGACAGCCATGCCAACTTTGAGAGCGGAGGTGTCCGCCACAGTCACCACATTGTTGTTTGCCACCGTGGTGGAGCTGACGCTGGAGGTGGGCTGCACCGTGCGGGTGATCAGAGTGCCGCCGGTTGGCAGGGAGTTGGCATCGGTAAGCTGCACATAGCCCTGGTTTACCGTAAGGGCTCCGGTGAAGCTGGAACTGGCCCCCAGGATCAGCGTGCCGTCTCCCGTCTTGGTCAGGCCATTGCCGCTGTCAGAAATGCCACCGATCAGGTAGAGCTTGCCGGAGTTAGGAGAAACGGTGACTCCAGCCCCGACCGTGGTGGTTCCGAGCACACCGATCCAGCCGGTCCCCAGCTGGTTGTTCACGTTGAGCTTGGAACCCGCATTGAGGGTGAGAGTGGCCACCGTGCTGTTGATGGAGGTGCCCTGTCCGTCAAGCGTGACCGTCGCAGAGGCCGGCACAATGAAGGCGTTGTTGATCTGGGCGGCGTTGCTGTAGTTGTTGGCAGCGGTTGCCGTGGAAGATGACCAATACAAGGCCGAAGCCGGGATGGCCTGCAGGTTGGCCGAGGGAGCCGTAGGCACGGTGTTGATACCCGTGGCCAGGTTGTTGCCTGCGGTGTCCGGGCCTCCGTAGAGCAGTTGCAGACCGCCGTTGCCGGTGGTGCTGTTGGTCTGCACTACAATGGTGTGATAGCCAGCGGAAAGGCGGATCGAGCCCGTTCCAGCGGCATTCAGCGCCATGCTTCCCGCACCACTGGTGGTGTCCACGTTCACACCCGCCACAGGCACGCCATCAATGATCAGCATGCCCTGCTTGGCCGTCATCTGGAAGTTGTAATCACCAGCGGTGGTGATCTGCAGCAGGCCGGAATAAACCGCCTGAGTGCCGGCCAGGGAGGTCACAATGGCAGGACGATTGTTATAATTGGCATCCACCGGGAGCACGCCATTGACGACAGCGGCCGCCGTCATGCCGGAACCGAAGGCAGAGTTCAGGTTGCTGGCGCCACCAGAGTAATAGCTGACGCTGAGTCCACCCTGGGTGTAGCCTGCGGGGGGAGAGCCCTGTTGTGCCGTTCCTGTGGATGGTACAATCGGGAAATAAGCCCCGTTGTTGAGCGTCACGCTGCCAGAGCCAAACGGGGTGCTGACGGTGTTCATGACCGGTGCGGCACCGATCAGGCCTGTGGAGGAATTTGTAACCGTGGTGTTGCTGGTGAAGGTGTTGTTGCCAGACAGCAGCACTGTTCCGAGACCGATGTTGGCGTAGCCCAGAGTGTTGGTGAAACCTCCGCCGACAGTCACTGTGGTACCTTGGGCAGGAGCAAAGTTGATCGTGCCTGTTCCCGAATAGCTGCCTCCCGTGAAGCGGAGATTGTAGCCGTTGGATCCGGTCACCTGCAGGGTCTGACCAGCGGCAATGGCCAGCGTTCCCATCTGCACCGTGTTGTTGGTGTTGGCCGAGACTCGGTCCATCGTGATGATGGCACTGGTCTGAGCAGAATCCACACTCACATTGTTGCCAAAAATGATGCTGCCGTAGGAAGACGCACCGTTGCTGCGCAGATCCAGCGTGCCCCCCTTGAGCACGATGGCCATGGTGCCGAGCGGAGTGGTCGAGGCGGCGCCTGCAGGGCCGATGAGGCGCAGTGTACCGTTGTTCACATTCATCGTGCCGGTCATCGTGCTGCTGTTGAGCACGCCGCTGGGCAGATAGGCATTGGAGAAGGCCAGCACACCGAGGCCGTTCTTGTTAAACGTATGCGCTCCGGTGATTTTGCCGCCAAAGGTGGCCACTGCGCTCGGCAGCACCACATTGATGTTGGCAGCAGCGGCCATGGTTGCATCACCGTTCAGAGTGAGTCCGTTGATTCCGTCAAAGGTCAGATCCCCCTGGGAAACGATGGTGTTGCCCAGAGTGTTGGCAGCGGCGGTGGAAACGAGTGTCGTTCCGCTGGCCAGAGTCAGCGTGCCAGTTCCTACAGGACCACTGGTGACAGTCGCCCCCACTGCACTGCCAATGCTGCTGGCACCAATGATGAGGCCGCCTGCGGTCACATTGACGCCCCCAGCAAAGGTGCTCTGCCCCCCCAGCTGCAGCAGCCCTGCCCCTGTCTTGGTGATGCTGCCATTGATGACAGGGACACTGATGTTGAGAGTGGCCTGAAGCGGAGCCACGCTCTGCCCGTTGATGGTGATGGCACCGACACTGATCGTGCGATTGCTGCCATTGAGATCCAGACGTCCCAGATTTGCGTAGGTCAGGTTGTTCGTGCCAGTGGTGGTGGCGTTGGCAGAGATCACAAAAGTAGTGCCGTCAATAATGGCGGTGATCGTCGCGCCAGCAGGAATGCCAGTGCCAGAAACCGCCCCGCCAACGAGAAGCTCTGAGGTACTGGCCACAGTGATGACAGGGCTGCCATTGGTGGTCGTGGAGGAGAAGGCGATGTTTCCGCTCGTCAGCAGGGCCACGTTGCCCGTCGTAGAGGCGGTGGCGGTGATGTTTCCGTTCAGTTTTAGCGTGCCGACACCAAAGTCGATGGTCGGAGCCGCACCACCATTGTTATTGATGGTGATGCCAGCCAGCGTCTGATTGTAATCGTTCATGTCCAGCGAGCCGCCGCCGTTCAGGGTCAGGCTTCCGGTAAACCTGATCTGATTGGCGCCGGTCATGATCACCTGACCGCCGTAGATATTGTTTTCTTCGTTAATGCCACCGCTGATGGTGATGTTGCCAGGGATCGAGTAGACGGAGGTGCCGTTGGCACTCGGATTGGAGAGATACCACACACCAGAGTTCACGTATGTGCCTCCCGTATAGGTGTTGCTGCCTGTGATGGATGTGCCGGCTCCGACCCCTGAGCTTACGAGGCCGGTGATGTTGCCGCCGAGCACCAGAGAAACCGATCCGCCAGCGGTGTTGTCCACGATGTTGGCACCGAGCACCTGGATGCGGTTCCATGTGCTGGCCGAGGAGGCATATGGCAGCGCCCAGTAATAAAGGTCCGCAGGGGAGCTTGTTGTACCACTGGTAAGGTTACCATTGGTGATGGTGAGCACTGTGGGGTAGCCGCTGGTGTAGGTGCGTGTGGTCGGCACATTGATCGCAGTGCCCGAGTTGGCGCTGAGTGTGATGATGTTATTCACATAATCAATCGCGGTGACAGTCCTGCCGGAGTCGCTGAAGTTGGTGGAGCCCACGACCAGACCTGCAGGAATCGACTGCACCACGACCTGATTGCTGCTGGTGGAGGCACTGAGAATCACGACGCTGGCGGTGTTGTCTGAAGTCTGCGAGGCGATGATGCCACCGCCAGCCAGAGTGAGAGTGTTGCCACCGAGGTCCAGAGTCGCGTTACGGCTGGTGTCCAGATTCAGGGTGTTTATCGTGCGATTGCTGGTCAGGGTCTGATAAGCCGCAATGGTCGGATTGGAGGCCGTGAGGTTGTTGCTGATGATGAACTGCGTTCCGTTGGTGATGGAAACGACGGTTGTTCCTGCCGGGATGCCAGGTCCGGCAATCGTCTGGCCCACCTGCAGAGAGGCCGTGCTGCTCACGGTCAGCAGATTGGAGCCGACAGAGCCCGTGCTTGTCAGAGCGGGCATGGAGACCTTCAGGTTGTCCGTGGCACCACCGGTGTTAATGGTGTTGGTGGGATTGGATGCGTAGCCTGCATAGCCCACTTGGCTAAGAGCCCCCACGCCCGTGCCTGCAGCGTAGCTGGCAAAGTCGCGATCCACTATAGCCCAGCCGGTCTGTCCGTTGGAGTTGGCAAAAAGATTGTTCACCAAAGTCGGCGCAGTGTTGAAGAACACACGGCCATTGTTGCCAATCAAGCCCGTGGCACCACGGAAGAACATTGTGGCCCTGGAACCAGCCGTCTGCGTGAGGCTCGCAAAGGTGAGGTCTGTGGAGTTGACGTTGATGCCGTTGAGGAGGGTTTCCACGATGTTTTGCGCACCGAGCAGCGTGAGAGAGTTGAAGGTCTCGCTGGAGGAGGTGCCCTGGCGGTTGCGATACTGGATCATGCTTCCCATCATGGTGATGGGCGCGTTATTGCTGATACGGTCATTGATGTTGGTGCCCAGCGTAGAACCGTTCTGAATCAGAAGGTTGGAGTTGATCAGGGTGATCGAGGAGGTGTTGAGCAACGTACCCGAGTCAAGAAGTTGGACTCGACCGCCTGTAAGGATGGTCGCGCCGGAGTAGCCCTGGGCGTCGTAGATATTCCAGTCATTGGAGCCTGAGCCAACCACAGAACGGGCCACAGCGATGTTGCCATTGATCTGGCCCGCCCAGTTCACGTTGGCATTGGCCAGCACCAGCGTCGCCTGCTGAGAGCCACTGTTGATCACGGTACCGCCATTGCCGGCCACAAAGACGTTGCCGTCAGTGCGCAGCAGGTTTGCATACTGAATGCTGCCGTTGAGATCCAAGGTGCCACCCGCATTGACGGAGAGAGCATTGTTGAAATACAGGGAATTGACACTGTTGGCAGCGAGTTTCAGCGTTCCTTGGTTGATCGTGGTGGTGCCGGTGTAGGTGTTGCCGGTCCCGAGGGTCAGCGTGCCGACTCCAGATTTGGTCAGGCCGCCGGCGGTGCCGACAATCGCGCTGCTGATATTCAAATTGGCCAGTGCAAAAACCACCAGGTCACGGTTGCTGTTCACGCTCAGAAGACCTCCGCTGATGCCGGTGTTGCCAGTCAGTGCGAGGAGGCCGCCGCTGTCGAGTGTCAGCGTCTGGCCCACACTCGTGGTGATGCCGCCACCGCTATTGAGGGTGAGGGAGTTGATCACCAGCGGATTGATGACAGTCCCGGCGGAGCTGAGGGAGACGTTGGCATTGGTGGAAAGACTGGTGCTCATCTCGCTCGGAGTGAGGGCACGCAGCACACTGGTGCCCGTCGTGGTTCCGCCACTGGAGTCGGCGGTAGCAAAAGAGATACCGCTGCCCGTGAGACTGGTGTCCACCAAGGCCCAAGGCACGATGGCCTTGTTGCTGGCCCCGGTAGATCCCGTCTGTCCCAGGAAGGTCAGGCCGTTGGCCGAGGCGGGTCCGGTCACGACGGCAGTGTTTGCCGCAGAGGCGGAACCGAGATTGGTGCCACGAATCAGGAGCGTGCCACCAGTGCTGCGGGCCACCGTGGTGGAGGTGCCCAGAGTCAGAGTGAGGGGCTGCGCAGCATTGGGCGTCAGTGTGATGGTGCTGGCTCCGGCCCCCACCGTGAAAGTGCCGGTCTGTTCCAGGGTGGATGCTCCGCTGTTTCCTGTGATGTTCAGGTTGGCATCGAACATGGTCACAGGCGCGCCAGAGAGGCGGTTGTTCACGTTGGTGCCGGAATTATCAATGCTCAAAACAGCTCCCGGCAGAATGGAAACGGTGCCAGTTCCGGTCACGACGCCGCTGCTGAGCAGGCCCAGCGTCCCCTGGCTGATGTTCAGCGCGCCGATGCCGGAAGTCGTGGAGCCAAAGGTAGTGGCCACGCTGGAGGCCGTGGCCGTGGCTGCTGCGGAAATGGTGATCTGAGTGTCGTTCAAAATAGCTGTCACCGTGGATCCAGCCGGAATGTTCGGATTACCGTTGATGACCATCCCTGAATAAAAACCACTGGTGCTGCCGACCGTGACCGTCGTGCTGTTGAGCGTCGTCGAAGCAGCGAAGGTGGGAGTGAAGGCATTGCCGGTGGTGATGTTCCAGGTGCCGGTGCCAATCTTTTGAAGGGAGGTGGTCGCCGGAGTGTTGCTGAGATTGACCAGCGGTGCGTTCAAATTCCCCGTACCTGCGCCAGTCAGATAGAGGTTCATGGTTTGCCCGCTGCCGCCTGTATTCCAAATATAACGCACACCGCCGGAGAGATTGATGGTGCTGCCGGCGTCCGCTCCTGCCACGATCGAACCAAAACTGCTGTTGTCAGCAGGAGAGACGTTCACAAACACCGGCGCGGTCAGTGTGGCGGTGCCCGTCATCTGATGGATGGCGCCCTGGGAGTTGATACCAGAATTGAAACGACCGCCAAAGACGTTGATCTGCACAGTCTCATTGATCGTGTTGGTACCGGCGATGTTCAGGGCCAGTTCCGAGCTGATGTCACCCACGATAGTGCGCAGCGCCCCGTTGGAAGAACCGCTGTTTCCAAACACACCGACATTCGTCACCTGCAGGCTGCCCTGCCCAACGGTCAGAGTGCCGTTCCAGCCAGTCTGCGCCTGGGTCATCACCAAAGTGCCCTGGTCGTTTTTCTGGAAATTATTGCTAAGACTGCTCATCGCCAGAGCAGAATTGAGGGTGAGCGTGTTTCCAGCGGTCACTTCGATGGCATTACTAGCCTGATTGAGGGTGATCGTGCGGCTGGTGGCAAAAGTGCCCGTGGCACGCAGGCCGGCTCCAGTGGCGGCGTTGGTATTGAGCAAGATCTGGTTGTTCGAGTCGCCAAGCGCTCCATCAGAGGCCACAGCCAGGATGCCCGCAGTGACATTGATCACAGGAGTCACCGTCAGTGTTCCAGGGGTGCCCTGCAGATTCTGGTTCAGAACCACCTGCTGCAGCACCACCGTCGGATTGGCAGCCGTGCTGGCACTGCTCAGGGTAACTTGATAACGCCTGACCGTGGGATTGTTTGAGGTGATGTTTTGGCTGAGTGTGAGTACGTTGCCGCTGATAGCCACAACTGTGGTTCCACTTGGAATACCGGTGCCTAGAACAGGGTTGCCGACCTGATAGGTGCTGGCTGCAGAGCCTCCTGTGATCGTCACCGTGTTGGTGCCGTTTGTTCCCGTGGTTGTGGAGGTGACATTGTTGTTGATCGCGCTGATGGTGGTGTTGCTGTTGATGCCGGTGCCAGTGACAGGCATGCCCACGGCAAAAATCGAAGCAGGGTCCACCGAAAGAGTCAGGGTGGTGGCACCTGAAGCCGCGCTGGCAGAGAAATTTTGCACATTCACTGCACTCACCACAGAGCCAGCAACGATATTGGTACCGCTGACTTTCTCACCGACGACAAATTTTGACACATCGAAGGCCGTGATAGTCGAGGAAGAACTGGTGCCGTATATCGAAGTGTTGGCGACGGTGAAGTTGCCGCCGAAGGTGTTGCCGGAATTCCCGAGCACGAGAGCACCTCCGCCAGTCTTGAGGAAAGTAGTGGGACCGGAGACCACGCCACTGAACGTGAGGCCCTGCACCAGGTTGGAAGCGGTGGCAGTATTGACTTGGAAAGTCGGGGCACCTACGAAAGTGGTCGTCCCGGTGACCTGCAAACCATAGCCATTGTTGTTGGCCACGACCAAAGTGGCCTGATTCATGTTCAGTGTAGGCACCTGCATCACCTTGTTGGCAGCCTGCGCAAAATACGGAGAGTAGGTGGTGCCATTGCGTCCCACCTGAATGGTGTTGCTGTTATTGACGTTGATCGTTGCGCTGATGCTCAAGTTCTGAGTTCTACCTGTGCCATCGCCGTCATCCACCAGGTAGAGGGTGTTGGCAGAGTTGAGGTTGATGGTGATGTTGTTCACCGAATTAGCGCCTTCCAGGCGCAGTCCTGCGTTGGGCTCAAAGCTCAGCGTGCCTTGGAAGTTGGTATTGTTACCCCTCAGCGCCACAATGCCCGGGGTCACGTTCGTGGTGCCCGTCGCCTGGACTGTGCCATTGGTGCTGCCTTGGGCCAGCGCCGAAGACTGGCTGACTGTCGTGCCGGCGTTCATGATCGTCGAACGGATGACGACCGTTGTGGTGGAATTCCCCACCAGTCCGGAAAGGATGCTCAGAGTGGCTCCCGGATCGGAAGAAAGGCTGTTCAGCGAGGTGTTGATGCCACCAGCAATGGCATCAAGGTAGAGCGTGGTGCCATAAGTGATACCCGTGTTGCTCACCGCCGTTGTCGGCTGGCTGCTCAGAGTGATCTGAGTGGCGCTGTCAACCGACGCAATAGTCGTTCCAGCAGGGATCCCTGTGCCCGAAACCACCTGCCCGACGCGCAGACCAGAAGTGCTGGTCATCGTCACCGTCTTGTTGCTGGTGTTGGTGGTGGAATTGATGGACTGGGAGGTGATGGTGATGGTGTTGCTGCTGTTGCCGATCGTGGTCAGTGCTGCATTCACCGTGTCCTGAATGACGCTGTCCTTGGTGACCAGGATATTATTGGCAAAAGTGGGGCCCACACCGGCGACCGTGGCTCCCTTGGAGTCCAGGATCAAAGAGCCGGAGTTAAGCGTAACGGAAGCTGAACCGATCGGATTAAAGGCACCCGAAGCGGTGCTGCCCGTGAGCACAAGGGCGGGGTTGGTGGAGAAAGTCAGCAGGGGAGTGCCAGACGCTGTATTTTTCCCAGAAAGCGTAACGGTGTTGCCGCTGATGGCAGTGATAAACGCCCCCGCTGCGATGCCGGTGCCGCTCACTGTCATTCCTGGCACCAGACCCGTGGTGCTTGAGACGTTGACGGTGAAGGAGCCGCTGGTCATCGAGGTGGCGGCCTGATTGATTGTGGTGCCACGAACCTCGATCGCGGTGGATGATCCCAGGTTGTTGGCGACAGCCGTCTGGCCAAAGAAGAGGCGGCCAGTGCCTGTTTTGACCAGGGTCATCGCACGACCACCGTCCGAGATGGTGCCATCAAACGCCACGTTGGCGTTTGCATTGATGTTAACCGTGCCCGCCGTGGTGCCGAGCACCGAGCTGCCGGCAAAGCGCAGAGTCTGACCAAAACCACCTCCGCCCCCAGCTATTTCAGTATTGGAGGCATCTGTAGCCCTCACCGTCAAAGTGGTGCCTGTATCCAGCTGGAGTCCTCCGAGCTGAATGGAAGATGCATTGCCTCCTTTGAGACTAATGGAGGCATCGCCGGTCAGGCGGACGTCGTTGTTCATGCCGATGGCATTGCTGGACCCGCTGGCGCTGTTGCTCTCAGCCTGGTACAGGAAATTGGCAAGGTTGGTCCGGACATAACTTGTCTGCGGGCCGGCAAAGGCCACGTCCAAGGAGCCGCCTCCCGTACCCTGCACGTAGTCAATGCGGATGTCATGATATCCGACACCGAGCTGAATGACGGCGCTGGAGAGATCTGTAGCGCCCTTGCCGCCATCATTGTTCAACACCAGAACACCATCGATGTACACGCGGGCACCATCATCAGGTCTGGCAAAGAAAGTGTACCCACCGGCACTGTTGATCTTTACCTTGCCCACAAACTGAGCGCCATAGTTGGCTACGGTCTGAGTGACGCCATTGCTGTCCAGATAGCGGACAGACGTCGTGGCAGAGCCATCAAGCGTGGGCACGCTGAAGAAAGGCGCATTGTTCATGGTGATCGGGGCCAGCGCTGGCGTGATGGAAACCGAACTGATCGTCGAAGTCAGGTTCAGATTGGCATTGCTGCCGTCCACCAAGGTGAACTGTGTTGCATTCAGGATCTGCCCCACAACGGCCCCTGCCGGAATGCCCGGCCCGGAGACGAGCTGACCCACGGCCAAGGCCGCAGTCGTGGGGACAGTGCCTGAGGTGCCGACCACAGTGCTGCTGAGAGTCACCACATTTTGTCCGCTGGTGCCGCTGGCGACAAAGCTCTGAGCGGGCGGGGAAGCCCCAGTGGCGGTCTGGGTAAAATCGATCCTGCTGGTGTCCGAAGTCGCCGTGTTGAGGGTGAATAGTCTGGCGGAGAGGCCGCCAGAAGTAGTGCTCTGGCCATTGAGAATGAGCCCCGCCCCCGACTGCAGCGTGATGGCATTGCTGCCCAGAGGATTATTGCTGGAAGAGGAGACATAAGTTTCCACCGAGGTTTTGCTCCCCACGGTAATTCCGCCGGTCATGGTGTTGGCAAAGTTATTGGCCAAAGTGCTGGTTCCCAGCTGCAGCGTGGCAGTCGAGCTCGCGTTTGTGTTCCCATTCACCACAGTCAGACCGCTGGTGCCTTTAAGGGAGGCATTGATGCTAGCCGTGTAGTTGGTGACAGTGCTGCCGCTGCCGATGGTGATGGTGGGGGAGGTACCGTCAAAGGTAAGGCTGCCGGTCGGGCTGGCCACCGTGCCGGCACTTACCATGCTGAAACCACTGGTGCTGAGAAGGGTGAGGCCATTGGCATTCACGTTGGATCCCAGCGTGATGGTCTGAGTGGAGGTATTGCCCACTGCACCAAACAAAGCCACATTTGTGTCTCCAGAACCGGTGATATTTGGCCACACGACACGGGTTCCTGCCGTACCGGTGGGCGCGGTGGTCATCCAGTTGGTGGTGGTGGTGTTCCATGTACCCGACGATACCTGGCCGGCAGTCGTGCCAGTCGTCGTCCAGTAGATGGTCGCAGCACGAAGCGGCGTGGCGACTTGCATGGTAAACACCAGCAGGGTCATGAACCAGCCGAGGAGGATGCGGTTGCTTCGGAGTGTTTTCATCAGTGAAAAGGGGGTGTCGGAGCGCGTGACGGGAGAATCGGAATAAAAAGTAATCTGGGTGCTTTTCGGCCTGTTAGGCGGCAGCGCGGAAAGGCATTGGCACCTTTGACATGGCAAACCCGGAAAGTGCACAAACGTTCGACCAAACGAGGCTTTCGTTCTGTCTCAGGTCGGTGGGGGGATTTCTCATGAAGTGGGGCGCTGGTTGGGGCTTGGCGGTACGTCGTCGTGAGACATGCAGACCATGCCTAACGTTCAGAATAGCGAAAACGCCACCCTCCAGTCAATGCAAATACATCGGCTTTACGATTTTTCGTCTTTGCAAACAGCTCAGGGGACCACTGTGGCAGCTCCATCTAGGATTTCCACGCGTAATGCCGCCAGATCACCAGCTTCCTTGGTGACTAACACACTGATTCTGTGAGTTCCAGCAGCCAGATCCAGCTCCTGCTGCGGATTGAGTTCCTTGAGTTCAGCCTCATCCACAGCTACAACGATCCCCTTAACCGTGCTGAAGCCCAGCTTTACCTTTCCGGCACCATCCAGTTTCAGACCGAATTGTACGATTTTTGGGAACCATGGATACATGCGCTGGGCAGCCGGCAGGTCGGATAGGGGGAGATCCCCACTGACCTGGCTGATGGCAAGCTGCCATGGATAGGGATATTTCTCATCATTGAGGGCAAAGCTGCCCACATGGCGGACATGGTCCACATCCTTCTGCTCCATCTTGCCCATGGCCTTCCAGGTGCGCACATAGCGGTTGGGCTGGGTCTTGTAGGCTCCTTCGCGGCCCAGTTCGGAGAGGAAACGCACCAGATCGACGAATTCGTCCTCCCGCAGGCTGGCGGTCAGGCCGGGGGGCATCATGCTCACGGGGCTCATCTGGCGGCTGGCGATGGAGGACTTGGCCACCTTGAGGATCTGGTTGGCGGGGTCACGAATCGTCAACTCCTCCGCACCGTCATTGATCAGGCCGCCGGAGATCACTCCGCCGTCCTTTTTGCTGATGATGACCATGTGGTAGCCCTCCTTGATCTTCTTGCTGGGTTCCAGCAGGCTTTCGATGAGGTAGTCCACCGGGGCGCTGGCCCCGATGCTGACGAGGTTTGGCCCCAGCACGCCTCCGGATTCACCAATGGCGTGGCAAGTCATGCAAAGAATCTGCTGGCGGCGGTACACGGCCTCGCCACGTGCGGGGTCGCCCTGGGTCTTCACCTTGGCCACGAGGGCGCTCATTTCTTCGGGGGTCAGGGGGCGGTCCATCTGCTTCACACCACCGGCCTTTTTCAGCGCATCGGCCAGCGGGCCCTGGATGCCACGGGAGGTGACCATGCGGATGCCCTCCACGGCCACGGAGTCAAGAATCGTCTTGCCGTCCAGCTCCTTAGCCAGCACGCCGGGGAGCTGCTTGTTTTTGAGGAAAACGGTCAAAATCGGCTTGGCGGCGTCCACGTCCGCCTTGGCCAGGAACTCCACGGCGCGCTTGGCGGCCAGCTGCGGGCCCACGCTGGTGAGACCGTCGATCATGAGGCTGCGCAGGCCGTTGTCCTGGGACTCGGCAAAGAGCTTGTCAAAGAGGTCGCGGGATTTCACGCCTCCGAGGGCCGTGAGGCCGCGCACAGCCCCGTCTTTAATAGCGGGGATGGTCTTGGCATCGGTGAGCAGGGCCACCAGCTTCTCACGGGCGGGCTCCACCTTCCAGAGCCCGGCCAGGATGGCGGCGCGGTGCACCACGTGGGGCTCGGGGCGGTCAAACCAGGCCATGATGGTGTCTTGAGCGCCTTCAGGGATGATCTTGCGGTCGGTGGCAGCCTTGATGAGGGCATCCTGCAGGCCCACGTAGTGGGGGGCCAGGGCGGCGTCATTCACCATGGCCACCAGGACCTTGGCCTGGGCGGCATCAGCGGCGGCTCCGGCCATGGCCAGCACGGCAGCGGCGTCCTCGGTGCTGAGTTTTCCGGCCTTGAGGGAGGCAAAGAGCGGCGGCAGGGCATCGCTGCGGCCGGTGCTCTTCATGGCATAGACGAGGTGCTTGGGGCGCTCGTCCAGCTTGAGCTTGCCGCTGCTCACGGCGGGCAGCCACACCTCTGCCTGCTCCCGGCAAGTCTGCTCCAGAAGGAAGTCCAGATTCTCATCCATGGGCATGTCCAAAACCTTGAGCGCCAGACTGATAGCACCAGGCTTGCGCATGTCTGCCAGGACGGCCAGCGCCCACAGGCGCACCTGGGCATTGTCATCGGCCACGGCCTTTTCCAGCACCTTCATGGCGTCTCCGTATTCCTTCCAGCGGTGGGAGAGAATGCGCAGAGCGGCGGCGCGGATGCGGGGGTCGGAGTTGTCCCAGAGCTTGCGCCAGAGGGTGGGGGCAAAGGAGTTCACCCCTTCGCGGGCCCAGGTGGCCTCCAGCAGGGCGTGGGCATCGGCTTCCTTGCTGGTGTCCAGCGCGGCGGCCCAGGCCTCGATCTCGCGGCCAGCCTTGGCAGCGCCCTGGTCGCGCAGCTCGCGCTTGGCAAAGCGGCGCACGTAGTTGCGGTCAGACTTCAGCATGTTCAGCAGGTCGGCGGTGGAGGCACCGGCGATCTGGGGCTTGGGGCTGAGCGGGCGGCCCTTGGCGGTGATGCGCCAGATGCGGCCGTGCTGGTGGTCGCGGCGGGCATCGCGGAAGTCCACTTCGCCGTGCTGGATGATCGGATTGTACCAGTCGGCGATATAAAGAGCGCCATCGGGGCCCATTTTCACGTCGATGGGGCGAAAGGCACGGTGGGTGGAGGCCAGCAGGTCCGGCAGCTGCTTGGCGATATAGCCGCTGCCGCTCGGGGTGAGCTGGAAACGGTTCACGCGATTGCCACGGAAGTCATTGAGCACGAAGTTGCCCTGGAAGTCGGCGGGGAAATGCGGGTCCTCGATGATTTCCAGGCCGCACTGCTTGGGCTGGCCGGGGCTGAGGCCGTGGAGGATGCGCTTGGCCCCCGGGGAGGTGGCAAAGACGGAGCCTGGGAAGATGTAGTTTACCCCTTCCCCGCCCGCGCCGTCGCAGGCAAAGCTCTGGCCCCAGCGGTCAAACTCAAAGCCCCAGGGGTTGATCAGCCCCTTGCTGATGACCTCCGCGCGGCGCGTCTCCGGGCGGAACTCCCACACGCCACCGCCCATCAGGCGGCGCACGCCGTAGGGCGTCTCCATATGCGTATGAATATAAATGGACTGCGCAAAGTACAGCATGCCCTCCGGGCCCCAGCGAAAAGTGTGCAGCAGATGGTGGGTGTCCTCCGTGCCAAAGCCGCTGAGCATCACCGTGCGGTCATCTTCCTTGAGGTCACCATTCGCATCCTTGAGAAAGAGCACCTCGGTGGAGTTCGCCACATACAGGCCGCCATCTCCCGGGGCCAGGGCGGTGGGGATGTGCAGCCCCTCGGCAAAGGTGGTGGACTTGTCGGCCTTGCCATCATTGTCCGTGTCTTCCAGCACGACGACCTGGTCCTTGGCCTCCTCCCCGGGCTTGATGTGCGGGTAGGTGGTGCTGGACACGACCCAAAGGCGGCCCTGCGCGTCCCAGTTCATCTGCACCGGCTTCTGGATCAGGGGCTCTGCGGCAAAGAGATTCACCTCAAAGCCCTCGGGGACCACAAAGGCCTTCAGCTCCGCCTCGGGGTGTGCATCTGGCAGATCGGCCAGAGACGTGGGCTGCGAGGCATGCGCAGCCAAACCGATCGAACCAAGGAGAATCAGGGCAAGGCGGGTGGTCATAGAAAAGGGAAGCGCAAGATACGACTCTGCGGCGCATCTTTAGCAAGCATTCTCTCGTAGAAATGCAGCCGGGGAGTGCAGAAGGTTTGTCGGATCTGGCAATGGCTGGCGAGGAGTGTGCAGCGGCAGGCAGACTTGCTTCCAGCTCCATAAGCCCCCCTGCCCCGCCCTGTTGGATAAAGATTGCCGCCCCTGCCCACCCTCCGCTAAAAAGGAAGCCATCGACCTCCCGCCTCCCGAGCCATGAGCAAAAGCAAACCCCAGCGGAAAACCCGCGAGAAACCCCAACGCCAGGGCGAGCAGGAGAGCACGCCGGACAGCCCCAGCACCCAGGCGACCACCGACACCCCGGTGCCCCCTGACACCCCGCCACCCGCTGCCAAGAGCGAGGCCCAAGGCACCACAGCGCGGAAGGTCCCTGCAAAGTCCCACTTCCATGGCGGCCTGGAGGCCACGCTGGACACCACCGCCCTGCTGCTCATGCAGGCGGCGGTGCTGGCAGCCGTGGCCACGCTGATCATCGCCGGAGTGGCGGGCATCGTACCCGCACTGCTGCAGGTCGCCGGTGCCTGGCTCGTCCGCCTGATCCTCTGCGCCCTGGCCGAGCACCTGCGCCTGCAAAAGAAAGCCCAGGGCCTGCCCTACGATGGCCGCATCTCCGAAGCCAAAGAGGAGATCACCTACGCCTGCAGCGAATGCGGAGCCCTCCTGCATTCCACCACCCGCTGCGACACCTGCGGACGCCCCCTCGAGCAGGAAGGCGCAGGAGGCTGAGTGCCGCCAGCACCCCTTTGGACTGCGGTCGCGAAGATGCAAGGCGCAGGCCTGCATCGCAGCTACGGCTTTCCACTGGCTGAATGGCATTCAAATACCATCTCATACCCGCAAGTGGCATCCGTTAGCTTACTCGGTCCCATCAAGACCACGCAAACCACGAGCCGCTCAAAAAGCAGCAGCTTCATGTGCCGCACTCCAAACTGCACCATACCACGCCATGGCATGCGTCTTCATACTCCCCAAACAAAAACGCGACACCCTGTGAGGGATGCCGCGTCTGTTTGCTCAACACCTAACAACTAACAATCTTAAACCACCCAGCGATCAGCGGCGGCCGAAGAGGCGGCCAAAGAAGCCGGGGCGGCGCATGCCTTCGGCGTGGTTGATGCGGGCGGACTCGCGGTTTTCAGCGCGGTTGAGATTCACGGTTTCTCGGCGGGTCAGGTGGCCGCCGTGCATGGCCATGTCGCGCGTCTCGCGCTGCTGGATGCGCTGCTCTCCGCGCTGCAGGCGTCCGGCCTGCAGCGGGCTGAGGCGGCCTGTGGCCACACCATGGTTAATACGGCGCTGCTCATTGTTGAGTCGGCCGCTGACCTCATTCACACGAGGATGCGAGCGGAAGAAGGGAAACCCGGCGCTGGCGCTGTTTGGCACTGCAATCATGCCCAGCACGGTGGCCACGGCGAGGGAGTGAAACGTTTTCATGGTGGTTGATGGGTTGGTTTGTTCTGTGATCGATGACTCTTTTGGGAAGGCGTCGCCAAAAGCGAACGTCAGCCAGTGAGACGCGGCACAGAACACCCCGATTCAACCCAAAGGAGCCCCGTTTGAAAATTGGGCGCATATCCTATCTTAAATAAGCAGGCATGCCCTCAGCACCGCCTGCCGCCCCACCCCTGCCCCAGCGACTACTCCGCGCCGCACAGCCGTGCCAGATGCAGCTCCACGGTGCGCCCGCCTTCCTCCACAAACAGCACGCCGTCCTGCAGCGTGATCGTCAGGCTCATGGAGCGATCTGCCAGCGTGCCGAGCTCCTGGCTCTCTGCCGCCGGGATCTGCCACACGTGGAGATTCTGCACCCGCGTAAACTTCCCCGCCAGCCCGGCCCACCACGTGGCCGCCGTATTGGCAAAGCTGTACACACTGACCTTGCGCGAGCGCCCGCAGGTGCGCACCAGGCGCTTCTCATCCGGCTGGCCAAGATCGATCCAATGCACCAGCAGCCCGGTGAGATCATGCTGGCTCAGCGCAGGCTCGTCGGCCTCCCACATGTCCTTGCCAAACTCCAGCGTGCCGTGGTCGTTGTTCTCTGGCGCATTCAGCACATAGGCCAGCAGCCGGATCATCATGCGCTCCTCCGTCTCCGAGGGATGCCGGGCGATGGTGAGCTCGTGGTCGGAGTAGATGTTGTGGTCGAGGTCCGAGAGGGAGACCTTGGCTTTGTAGATGATCGCTTTGAGTGCCATGTGGGGGCGCAAAGAGTCCAGAGGTCAGGGAATAGTCAAGGAATCATGGCATGCACATCTTGTGCGCTTAGTGCAGCTCGTGCACGGCATCCCGCGCTCCGTGCAAGATGCGCACGATCTCCAGCTGCGTTCCAACGCGATACACGATCAGATAGTTTTTCCTGACAGTGCGAAACCACAGATCGTGCCGGGTGAGATCGCGACGGCGGTGCCCCAGTGTTGGCAGTGCCGCCAGATGCTCCGCCTCTGCCCGGATGTCTGCCTCCAGGGCATCGGCCGCCTCGGGGTTGTGCTGCGCCACGTAGGCCCAGATGTCCTGCAGGTCTCCCTGGGCGGCACGGCTGTAAATCGGTGCCGTCATGCCTGCGCCCGCCAGCGTGCCTTGAAAGCCGCCATCTCGGCGCGTGACTCCTCGGACGTGAGGCTGCGCCCGCTATCCAGATCACTCAGGCCCTCGTCGATCCTGGCAGAGGCTGCTGCCTTCCACTGCTCCTGCTGCTGCATGAGCCCGAGGGAGTCCACCACGACCTCATCGGCGCTCTCGTAAAGCCCTGAGGCGATCTTTTGCCGCACGAAAGATTCCATGGCAGCAGGGAGGGTCACAGTCATGCCACATCATCTCTCAAAGCTCCGCACTGTCAAGACAGCCACACCACCCAGCCCCCGCCCCGCCTTTCCTCACCCCATGCGGAATAGGATTGAAAAAATTGCGCAAACCCAAAATAATTTTCCCTGATACTGCGTCCAATCGCCTTTGCCCGCCCGCCCCTGCCCCACCGGCATGCTGCAGCACCTGCACGCATACGCCTCTCCACTCCCATGAAAGCCACACGCCTCCTCGCCGCTGCATTCATCCTCACGGCCGCCAGCCTGCATGCCCAGGTACAGCCAGCACGAGTGCCCGTCCGTGTGGGGCAGTCCCTCGCGCCTGCCAGCACCACGCCCACCCTGAGCACCAACTACCGCCTGACGCTCACCGCCAAGTCCGGCGACAAATCCCTCGGTGCCGTCTCCCAGCTCACGTGCTCCACCGGACTGGAGGTCTCCGGCTTCCTGGACAAGCCCCAGGAGGACAGCATGCCCGCCACCACGCTCTCTCTGCACGGCAAGATGGCCGAGCAAGAAGATGGCACGCTGCTGGTCACGTATCACTTTGGCCTGAGCGTGCCGGTGGTATCGAGCACCACCACGTCCGCACCTGCCAAGAGCAAGGACGCCGCCGGAGACAAAGCCGAGCCCGCACCCCAGACCACCGTTTTCTCCTTCCGAGATCACTCCTCCAGCGGCGCGCTGCGCGTGCGGCCCGGCCGCAGCTATGAGCTGATGACGATGGCCGGCGTGGCCTACACCCTCACCATCAGCGCAGAGCCACAGAAATAAATAAATCTGTGGCCGCTCAGCATCGCAGCGCCAGTCTCCACCCCGCCCCACCGCCCCTCTTACCGACGCCGATGAAACCCTTCCCGCTCATCCCCCATGCCCTGGTGCTGACCCTGGCCGCCGGTTTCATGCAGGCAGAGGCGCAGGCGCAGACCAACGCACCTGCGCTGCGTCCGGTGCTGCCTCGCGTCTCCCCTGCGCAGGAAGCAGAGGCACCCCAGCTCACGGCCAACTACCGCATCGTCATCAGCGCCGCCGCCGGGGAGCACAGCCTGGGAGAGATCTCCACCCAGACCTGCTCCGCCAGCTTTCAGATCAGCGGCAGCCTCTCCACGCTGCAGGAGGCGCAGCCGGACGACGCAGCCATCTCCCTGCGCGGCGATTTCTCCGAACAGGCAGACGGCACGCTGAAGCTGAGTTACGCCCTCACCTCCAACGCACTCGTGCCCAGTTCCCAGGTGGGCAACCCGGGCACCGCGAATGTGCAGACCACCTACCGCAGCACACGACACGGAGGCTCGGGCATGCTGCTGCTGAAGCCAGGGCAGAAATACGAGCTGATGCAGGTCTCCGGCGTGGCCTACACCCTCTCCATCACCCCCATCGAGACCTGGCCCGCCGCCAAGCCCAAGGCCACCACACCCGCCAGCAAGGACTCTGCCGAGGCTGGGAAGGAAAGGCCTTCGTATACGGAGCGGGACGGCCCCGACCCCGAGATGCGCAAACAGTACGAGTCGCTCTCTGATGCCGCCAAGGAGAGATTCCGCAATCGCATGCGGGAGCTGTTTCCGCAGATCAAGGAACTGCCCGCCGAAGAGCGCAGGGCACAGGTGCGCAAGCTGTTCGATAAAGTACTGGCCGAGGACAAAGCCGGGACGAAGTAAGCCCTTATTGATTGAAGCCGGGTCTATTTCGGAGCCGGTGAAAGTTCGGCTCTGAAGAAAAGACTTGGTGTTCAGTCGGGGACTTCAAGGCAAGTCAAGCAGCCAGTGCTTGCATGCCCGCCATACGTAGGATGGGTGTGGCGACAGCCCGCCCGTCCACCAGCGTACGGCAAGCACCACGGCGTAGGAAGGCGCTGATGGTCGGGCGGTTTGGCGGAGGGGGCGGTCGAGCAGGCGTGTACTCTCGACGCCAAACACACCCAACCTACGACAGGAGTGCCAACACGCACCCGCACCACTTCATACCACGAGCTGCTATTCAGCAGCCGACAGGGGCTCGGGCACCCAAAACAGAGGGGCGCGCACCTTTTGGTACATTATTTTCACAAACACGGTTGACTTTTTCCAAAGTGTCCCAACGACATTACATCTTCACGAGATGAACTGCGGAAAACCTGTGGTGCATCCGGGGAGATGATCAAAACCAAAAACAAAACAAAAGACAACATCATACCCGGACATACCATGAAAACACACGAAAACACCATCGCCGCCAAAGCCGAAGCCAGCGCAGCCGCCAGCGCCGAACTGATGGAATACCTCAGCCCCGGCCAGCTCTGCGAAATGCTGGGCGTGAGCCGCCGCACGCTCGTCAACTGGGAGCGCAAGGGCCTCGTGGTCCCCACCATCCATGTGGGCCACGTGGTGCGCTATGAGCTGGACCGCGTGCTGGCCTCCCTGAAGGCCAGCCACCCGTACGCCGGCGCAGCTGCCGCAGCCCCCGCCCCGGCTCCCACGGCCCCGGCAGCCCTGGACCGCGCCGCCTGATACCACACCCTACCACGCAGCGGCACCCAACCGCCGCTGCGTGTGCAGGGTCGGCGCGCCTGATCATCAGTCCCGCCACACCCGGCACACACACGTGCCACCAGCGCCATCTACGCGCCACCAGCTTCGTCCTCGTCCTCCTACTCGAACTCGTCCTCGATCCTTCCGCTCCCACGCCACCCATACACGAGGTCGCGCCCAGCGCCAAGTAGCCCTGTTCCTGTGGAACAGGGGAGCGCTTTCAAGACCAACCAGCACACGGACCACCGCATCCCTTTGATCCAGCGGAGCACCCCTTGTTGCACAACAACAAGGCTGCCATCCAGAGCTCCCGCAACATATCTCCTTTTTCGTTCCTTCGTCCATCCAGCTCCCTGCGACCCACCGTGATCGAGGACGAGTAGGAGAACGAGGAGGAGGACGATTCCCAGCCACACCGCACCCGCTTTCCCCTGCCCCATCATGAACACGACACACAGCTCCACAGCATACCACGTTATACCAGCCTTGAAAGACCGCCTGCGCATCCCGGAGGTGTGGCAGGTGCTGGGGCTGGAGGGGCAGCCCTCCCTGCGCTGCCGCTCGCCCTTCCGCCCGGACAGGACGCCCTCCTTTTCCATCTACGATGGCGGGCGGCGGTGGAAGGACTTTGGCACCGGGCAGAGCGGCGATGTGATCGACTTCATCGCCACCGCACGGCAGCTCACCAAAGGGCAGGCGCTGCGGCAGTTTTTGGAAATCTCCGGCGTGCCGCAGCACACGCCGCCATCCTCAGGAAAAAAGCAGCCGCGAGCCACCCCGGCGCGCAGCGTATCGCAGCCCGTGGCAGCCGCCAGCACCATGCGCCCCACCAGCGCACCCGGCGGCACGCCATTGCCAGCCCCTCCCGCCACCGCAGACGATGCCCCCGGCGCGGTGCGTGTACCGCTGCAGCGTGGCACGGAGAAAGACTGGCAGCAGGTCGCGCAGTCGCGCCGCATCACCCAGGAGGCCGTGTCCCTGGCGCTGGGGCTGCGCACGCTCACCTTTGGCATCGTGCAGGGGTTTCAGTGCTGGATCCTCACCGATGCCGCCCAGCGCAGCGCCGAGGCCCGGCGGCTGGACGGCCTGCCCTTCCCCGAGTGCGGCACGCTGCACACGCGCAAGGCCCACACCCTGCGCGGCTCCAGCAAGAGCTGGCCCCTCGGCGCGGCGGTGCTGCGCACGGTGCCGCAGTTCCGCACCCTCCTCATCGTCGAGGGCGGGCCCGACTACCTGGCCGCGCTGCACTTTGCCCATGAGCTGGAGCGCTGGGACGTCCTCCCCGTGGCCATGCTGGGCCGCAGCACCGGAGGCAGGATCGCCGACGAGGCGCTCGATCTCATGCGCGGCCGCCGCGTGCGCATCTACCCGCATGCCGATGCCGACGGCGGCGGAGTCAAAAGCGCCCAGGCCTGGGCCACCCAGCTGCACCGGGTGGGCTGCGAGGTGGACCTCTTTGACTTCGGCATCCTGCACCGCGCCGACGGCCTGCCCATCAAGGACCTCAACGACTGCACCAGCGGCCTCGATGAAACCTCCGCCGCCATCGCCCGCCGCCACCTCTTCCCCAAGCCCGACCTCGAGGTGCACCCGCCTTTTTGAATCCTCCTCTTCCTCCTACTCTTCCTCCCTCTGAGGAGCGGGACTCGCAGACGCCTCTCCAGCTCCACCAAGCCTCCAGGGAGGAGGAGCAAGAGTAAGAGGAGGAGGAAGACAGCTCAATTTTAGGACATACCATGTCCTAATACCCAAGAAAAAGAAAAACAAACAACGACAATGAAAACAAACGAAGACCAAGAAACCGCCCCGCAGATCGACATCGAAAACATCCAGGCCGCACGGCCCTTCACGCCCACCGCCGCAGACCTGGCCCTCTACGAGCGCATGCGCGGCTACAGCACCCTGCCCGCAGGCACCGCCACCCACACCCTGGGCACTGGCAGCCCCGCGCCCGCAGCAGCCACACCGCCGCCACCGCGCCCGCCGCTGGCCCCGTATGTGCTCACCGCCCTGCAGCTCAAGCACATGAAAATCCCCAAGCGCCCCGCCCTGCTGGACCGCTGGCTGTGCGAGGGAGATCTGGGCTACATTTTCGCCCCGCGCGGCGTGGGCAAGACCTGGATGGCCATGTCCCTGCCACGCGCCATCTCCCAGCGCACCCCGCTGGGCCTGTGGGCCGCTGGCAGCAACCCATCTTCCTCCTCCTCCGAAGGCCTTCGGAGCTCGCAGAGCGAAGGAGGCTCCGAGAGCACCGCAGACACCACCACCTCCACGCTGGATCTCGATCCCCCGCCCAGCGGCGCAGACGCCTGCGTGCCCGTCCTCTACATCGACGGAGAGATGTCCATGGAGCTGACGCAGTACCGCTCCAACGGCCTGCAGATGGAATACAGCGGCGTGCAGTACCTGCACCACGAGCACCTCTTTGAAAAAGGGGCCAGCACCGTCAATATCGGCGAGGCCGAAGACCGCCAGCGCATCACCAACCTCATCCTGGAGTCCGGCTACCGCGTCCTCATTCTGGACAATCTCAGCTCCCTGGCCAGCGGGGTGGATGAAAACAAAGGCATGGACTACGAGCCCATCTCCCACTGGCTGCTCGACCTGCGGCGTCGCAAGATCACCGTCATCGTCGTGCACCACGCCGGGCGCAATGGGGCCATGCGCGGCCACAGCAAGCGCGAGGACGCCTGCGCCTGGATCATCGAGCTGCGCGACGCCCGCCAGGACGACGAAAAAGGAGCCAAGTTCGTCAGCCACTTCACCAAACCCTCCCGCAACACCGGCGACCCCCTCCCCGACCTCCTCTGGCACTACACCAGCGATGAGCAGGGAAATACGCATATCAAGTGTGAACTGGCGGTCAATAGTGACTACGAACAATTCATCCAGCATGTCATGGATGGAGTGACGAGTCAGAAGGACATCGCAGAGCTGATGGACAAAAACAAAGGCACGATAAGCAAGTGGGCACGTCGCGCCTTGGATGAGAGGCGTATCAGCGGTGGCGTTCACAAGCTGCTGCCACCCAAGACCGTCGGCAACATGAGTGTCAAAAGCCACTACGATCCCGACGAAGACGACAGTGATGAGGACGCGGAATAGCCTCTCCATGTCCGACCCCGGACACCATGGTTGCCGGTTGCCCACCCTAAGAGTGGCAACCGGCAACCATCCTTTATCGGGCTCTCATTTGGGGGCGAACAGGATAGCACTGCGTGGCATGTCATTGCAGCCAGAAGCACAATTGATCCAAAATGACACCCCAACTCCCGGCAACCATGAGGGGATGTTTGGTTGCCGAGCTTTCCGCTTTATCAAAACGCATGAGCGGCATTCTGAGCCCATCATTATCAACCTCGCGGCATCACCAACGGATCCACTGGAAACTCGACCCCCGGAGCGATCTTGACAGCGAAGGCCACGGCGTCTGCATAATTGGTGAAGTCTTTAATATGCTCGATGAGACCAGCTTTATTCACGCCGTAGAGCGCCAGAATAGAAGTCTCATACTCGGGGTCTGATGGATCATCGCCATAGCACATAGGCTCGAAAGCATCATCCCCACTCAGGCAGCGCAGGGTTTGAATGCGCCAGTGGGTGAATGGCGAAGCTGGCACGGGGTTGACCACTGTGACATCAAGAGGCAGGCGCGGCTCATCCTGATAATGCAACGGCAGCAGCAGATTCATGGCCACAAGCGGGCAGTCTTCAGCATCAAAGTGTTTCAAGTCTTCCAAGCTCATACGCTGAAGACAGGCGGCTCCAAACTTGTCCTCCAAGAGGTATGGCCAGACCTCATACATTTCATCAAAGGCCACATGTTTGCAGGACCATTCCTCAAACAAGCAGGCGATGCGCATCAGTTCTCGGAAGAACTGATCCAGACCGTTGAAGGCATCGCTGAGATCGAATTTCTCCATTTTGGCGGATTGTTCACAAGCATCACGCAAAGAAACCGCACAGGAAAATACAGCCGCAGGATCAAGGGAGTCGTTTTTGAAAATCATGGCTTCCCTGCAACGTGCAGGCGCTTTAGTTTCCTGGCATGTCCGCACGAAAAATCTGGACCCGCCCCGAGCTGCTCATTCTTCTGAATGTGTACCACAAGCTGCGCTTTGGGCAGATGCACGAGCGCCAGCCGACGGTGATCGCTCTAGCCAAGAAGTTTGAGCGCACGCCGGGCAGTGTGGCCATGAAACTGTGCAACATGGCCTCTCTGGACCCAGCGCTGAAGCTGCGCGGCATCAAGGGACTGAGTGGTGCCAGCAAACTGGATGAAACGATGTGGCAGGAGTTTCATGCAAATCTGGGAGAGAGTGTGCCCGCCAGTGAGGCTGCGCTGCGCGAGCTGATGAAGGCGGGGCCGGAGGCCGAAGTGGAGGTGCTGCCCAAGCAGGGCATCCGCATCATCAAGCCCCCGCCCTCAGGTCCTACCACGACGACCAGCACCGTGAGTGTGCGTCTAGGGCAGGACTACTTTCGCAATGCGGTCCTAAATAACTTTGGCGGCAGATGTGGTGTGACCCAGCTCGGGGTGCGAGAGCTGCTCATTGCCTCTCATATACTGCCATGGGGCACACATGCGGCAGAGCGTTTGAATGTGCGCAATGGCCTGTGCCTCTCCCGGCTGCACGATGCTGCGTTTGATCGTTATCTGATTTCATTTGATGACCAAATGCGTCTGCTGCTCTCCAAACGCCTGCGCAGCGAGCTGCCTCAGCGTGCGGTGCAGGAGAGCTTTGCAGCGTATGAGGGCTGTGCCTTGGAACTGCCAGAAGACTCCGTGCTGCCAGATCCCGCTTTCATGGCTGAGCATCGGAAGAAGTTCCAGATGATGTAATTTGGCGCTCACTGCTGCAAGGTGACGCACCACGAGTGTAAAAGATCTTCATTTTCTTTTTTTACGCAGACTTCCCACTGATCATCAGGCAGTGGCATCACGCTGAACCACTGGCTGGCATGCACCAGCAGGCCGCAGAGCGCCATTGCACGAGTCTCGCCACATAGAGTGGCCTGGACGGTTCGGAAGTGCGATGAATCCTGCACTGGAGCATGTGTTCTCATGCCAGCACTATTGACGATGCGTCTAGGTCGTGTTTGAAAACCTGTCGATTGGCAAATTGGGTGCATCGAGGCAAGAAGACATGTCGATGAAAACCCAACGCTTTGCATGGTGGGAGCC